>JANMBS010000409.1:0-2605 GCA_031360525.1 Thermomicrobiales bacterium | reverse complement strand
GCCTGGACGCCCGGACGACTTCGGGCCGTCACGTCCGGCTACCAGGTCGCCACGCCCAGGCGCTCTTTGCGCTGCTCGTACTGACCCGTCGACCGCGGTCTCGCGAGGCGATAGCCGCCGACCTGTGGCCGGACGCCGGCGGCGGCTCGGCAGGGTCGCTGCGCCAGGCACTCTGGCTGGTCCGGCAGGGCCTCACGGAAGCGGGCATCCCACCGGAAGGGCTGCTCGACATCGAGGGCGATACGATCGGGATCCGGATGGATGCACGGATCGACCTGGATATCACCCGTTTCGAAGCCTGCCTTGCCGACGATGCCTGCGGTGCGGAGGCCGCCATCGACCTCTACGACGGCGACCTGCTCGAAGGCCTCGGTCACGATTGCTTCGCCGCCGAGCGCGAACGACTCTCGGACCGCTACGAGGACGCGTTGGCGATCGTGGCCGAGCGCCGGCTGGACGCCGGTGACCTGGTCAGCGCCCGGGCGGCTGCCGACCGCCTCCTCGAACGTGACCTCCTGCGGGAGGAGGCGCACGCGGTCCTCATCGCGGTCCATGGCCAGATCGGGTCGCGCTCGCAGGTGGTCCGTCAGCATCGGCGCCTCCAGGACGTCCTGAGGCGCGAACTCGGCGAGACGCCGCTCCCGGACACGGAGGCGATCTATCGCCAGGCGCTCGACAGCACCATGCGCCGGGCGATGGAGCGAGCATCCGCGCTCGACCCGGAGCGCACGCCGGTCCTGGTGGCCGTCGGGCGCTGACGCGAAGGTCGACTCAGGAACGACGGGCGCTCATGGCGTCAGGGGAACGGGCCGGCGCGACCGCGAGCGACGGTTCGGACTCGATCGCCCCGACTCTGCTGAGGATCTTGACGATGACCCTGCCCGGCACCGCTCGGCCCCCCTCCGGTACCATCGCAGGGTGCTCGTGATGCGCATCACCCTGACCGCGGCCCTGTGGATCGTCTACGGCTGCACGGCTTCGTCGTCGTCGGACGGCCCGGGCGGCCCGCTCGAACCATCCTTCGACCAGCCGACGCAGGAGAGCGCGGCACCGTCACTGGGGAGTGATGTGAGCGACCTGCCCGCGTCGGTGCTCGACCCGGTGATCGCGGAGGTGGCACGGCTGGCAGGCGTCCCGATCGACCAGGTGGTCGTCGTGTCCGGCGAGGCGATCACCTTCCCCGACGGCAGCCTCGGCTGCCCGCAGCCGGGCATGGCCTACACGCAGGTGCTCGTCGACGGCTACAAGGTCGTCGCTGAGGCGGGCGGCAAGACATACGACTTCCGTGGGACCGGCTCGACGTTCCGCCTCTGCCCGGTTAGTCGCTAGGCGGTCCTGCGGCATCGCCTGTATCTCTGCCGGGCGGTCGTAGGGATGCCTCGGTCGCAGGTGGCGTGAAGCGACGAGGGCCTGCCGGCGGCGCCGGCGGGCCCTCGTTCTTAGCTCGATCGCTTGGGTGGCGCGGAGCGCCGGCCCGGCTGTTCAGGGGTTGAGGATTACCTGCATGAAGTTCCCCTGCGCGGACACACTGGCCACCTTGATGACCGTGCCCGTGTGCGGGTTGTTCACGCCGATCCACCCGGCCTTGTATTTACCCAGGGCGTCGCCCGGGTCATGGGCCGTGTAGTAACTGAGGTTGTCGTTGAACGTCCGAACGCCAGCCTGCGACGGGAAGTTGAGCGTCCCGATCGCCGTGCCCTTCAGGGTGAAGGCGTCCGTCTTGTCGAGACCGAACGTCGAGTCGTACGACTGCAGGCGTACCCGAACCACGGCGCCGGGCGTCGCGCCGCTGGTGTAGTGCCTGATCGCCGGGTGGGCGTCGATCGGAAGGATCAGGCCCTGTCCCGGGTGATCGCCGACGTTGTTGTCCGGCTGTGACTGGTCGTAGTACCAGATCAGGAGGCCGTCCTGGTACGGGAAGTGGGTGACCCAGTTCCCGGCCGGATCGTCGAAGTTGTACGGGCCGAGCTTCAGGGCCTTGTCGTACCCGCCGTAGTTGCGGTACTCAGCGATGTAGGCGTTGAAGTACGAGAAGGTCTCCGTCCCTGTGGTGATGTGGAAGCCCTGGGCGGTCTGATTCGAAGTGAACGCCCAACCCGGATCACTCTCAGCGCCGTCGGTCGGCTGTCCGCTGATGTTCAGGTCATCGAGCGCGAACCCGGCCGGGAGCGACTGATCGGCGCCCTGGACCCCACCGTCAGTGAAGTAGCCGAAGCCGATCGAGTGTGTACCGCCGGCGAACGCCGACAGGTCGGCCGTCAACGTTTGCCAGGCGCCGGCCGAACTTCCCTCGATGCCGTCATCGACGACGCTCGAGTTCGACAGGCTCGTGGGGACCATTGCGCCGTCGACGATCAGGTAGGCGTAATCGAAACCTTCCTCGATATTCCAGCGGGCCTGGGCGGTCAAGGTCACCGTACCGGCAGGCAGGGTGATGTTCCGCGTCATGGTCGTGTTGAGGCTGTCTGCGGCGCCCGAGTAGTAGAACTTGCTACCCGCATACGCGGCCCCCAGCTGCTTGGTGACCTTCTTGTCCGGGAGGACGACGACCAGGCTCTGCGCCTGTTTGGTGTTGATGTTCGAGGCGCTCAACTTGAGCGACTTG
>JANMBS010000227.1:0-2771 GCA_031360525.1 Thermomicrobiales bacterium | reverse complement strand
GTCAGCGCCAGGGTCAGCAGGCCGACGACGCCGGGAACGACGATGACGCCGATCAACATCAACAGGCGGATGACGTTGTCGGGGACGAAGTCCTGTGACGGGACGAGAAGCAGCAGGAACGTGCCCAGGTCAGGGACGATGAACCCGGCCAGCATGACGATCCAGATGACCGAGCCGAACGTGATCCCGAGCAGAAGGATCTGGCGCGAGGCCGGGACACGGCCGAACAAGAGAGTGCTCGCCCATCCCAGCGCGGTCATGAGGACCTTGCTCGCGAAGCGGGACCCGAAGGCGATGAGCGCCGCGAGGATTGCCACGACGACAGCATCCCTCGCTTCTCGTTGCGCGGATGCCATTCCCCACGGTAGAGGCATTGCGGCCGCCTCGCGGCTGTCATGCAGCTGAGAGCCGCCGACGGAGTTCCTCAGGCGCGCGTGACAACCCTGCTGGCGCAGCATCCGTCTCCGAAGCAAGCGAGGAGCGACCGATGCCGCAGAAAGCCTGGTCCGACAAGCGCGAACGACAGTACGAGCACATCAAGGACTCCTACGAGGATCGCGGCGTCAGCGCCGGCGAGTCCGAGGAACGAGCCGCCCGCACGGTCAACAAGGAACGCGCCGAGCACGGCGAGACCAAGACGTCCAAGAAGGAGCCCCGATGACTGACCGCGACCAGCCCCGTGATCCCACCCAGGACCCGCTCGCACACCCGAACGAGCCGGGTGCCTATGTCGGCAATCGGCCCGAACGGCAGGCCGAGACCATTCCCGGCGGCGTCCGCCCGGGCGACGAGCGTATCGCGGCGCACTCGACGAAGACGGGCGACACGCCTCCCGATGACTCGCCCGACGCCCGCGAGGCCGGCCGATCTCGCTGACCCGCCGCTAGCCCTCCAGGTCGCCGGCCAGGATGGCCGCGATCTCCCGCGCGTTGGTCGTGCCGTAGTTGGCGTAGCAGTTGTTCATCAGGACATGTGTGTCCTGGGCCTCGGTCGAGGCCTGCCTGATCCGCGGCGCCCATTCCCCCAACTCGTCGCGCGAATAGAGGTAGCGGAAGCGCTCGGCCGGGGTGATCCCCTTGGCCTCCCACGTCTCGCGGTTGCGGCCATGGAACCGGACCAACGCCAGGTCCGCGGTCACGGCCGTGATCGGTGGGACGCTGCTCTTGAAGCCCTGCGGTTCGTCGACCATCACGAACGCGAGGCCCTTGTCCTCGAGGAATCGGAGCGTCCGTTCTGCGTTCTTCTCGTTGAGCCACGAGGCGTTGCGGAACTCGACGGCGCAGGTCATCCCGGCGAGGCGCACGGCGGCCTCCTCGATCGCCGCCCGGTTCTCGGAGGAGGGAAAGAACCACCTCGGGTACTGGAGCAGGATCGAGCCCAGCTGGCCGGCCTCCGCCAGCGGCGCCAGCCCGTCCCGGAATGCCGCCCAGACGGCATCAAGGACCTCGGGCGGGAGGTCCTTGGCATAGATCCGGGTCTTGGACGAGGCCGAGTCGGGCAGTTCCGCCCGCAGGGCCTTGGGCAGTCGCTTTGTCTCCGTGCCCTGGCCGGTCATCAGAGCGTGCGCCTTGATATCGAACACGAAGTCGGGCGGCGTCCGCTCGACCCACAGCTTCGCGGTCGCTTCCGACGGCAGTGCATAGTAGGTCGCGTCGACCTCGACCAGCGGGAACGTGGCGGCATAGTGCTGGAGCCGCTCCTCCGCGGTCGTCGCGGAGGTCGGGTAGAAGACGCCCGACGCCGTCATCGTCGGGTCGGTCCACGAGGCGGTCCCGATCCGGATGTGGCCGCCGCCCGCGACCTCGAGCGGCGCAGCGGCGGCCGCCTCGACGTCGGCCGCGCGTGCCCCAGCGGCGTCCGCGCCGGGATCGTTGGAGACAGGCGACGGTTCGCTCATCGTCCTATCTTCTCTCTATGCAGCGGTACGGTTGAGGCTACAGTCGAGGAGCATGGTCGATGGATCCAGTGCCGGCGACCCGGAGGACGTAGCGGAGCGGCCTCTGTTGCACGCCGTCTGGCGCTGGGACGGGGTCGGCCTCGAGATCGCCATCGCCGAGCTGCCCGGTGTGCTGATCCTCGTCCCGACCCTTGCCGACGCGCCGCTCGCGATCCGCAAGCGGATCACCCGGGAACTCGGGCTCGGCGACGCCGATTTCGACATCGACCTTCGACAAGCCGGCTGACGGCAAGTGCGATCGAGCAAGTCCGGTGGGCGGGCAGATCCGCCGTCGTCGGGGTCACGTCGGCCAGGCGGAGCGTGAGTCGGGAGCCGGACGACGGGGCGATCTGGTGAGCCCGGTGGGACTTGAACCCACGACCGAGAGATTAAGAGTCTCCTGCTCTGCCGCTGAGCTACGGGCCCGCGGGCATGATACCCGAAGATCCTCGAGCGGCCGAGCACGCGGTTGAAGTGCGGACGGCAGGGTCCATCCTGCGTGCCATGGTGATCGACGATCAGTCGGAGACGCGGATCTGATCGGGCGCCTGTGCGACCCGAGCGATCCCAGCCGCCCGTGGTGGTGGCAAACCTCCATGAAGGTCGAGGGGAATGAGGTCACCGTGGCCGGCTTCGCCACGGCCGAGAGCGATGCGATCCTCGAGGCTGCGGCGAGCAGCCTCCAATTCCGCTCCGCGACGACGCCCGAGCCGCCCCCAGCACGCCGCACCGGCGCCGACTGGGAGTAGGCTTTCGGCATGCCATCGACCTGCCGCCCACCGAGGAGCCGTCCACCGCCGAGCTGCTCGAGGGGTGGCGCAGCGCCGAACGGTCT
>JANMBS010000214.1:0-1767 GCA_031360525.1 Thermomicrobiales bacterium | reverse complement strand
TGATGCCCATGGACGGCATATCGCGCGCGCCGCGGGACGCGGCGAGCCGCGGGGCAGCGAGCGCGCCGCGGGACGCGGCGAGCTGCGGGGGGCAGCGAGCTGCGGGGGGCAGCGAGCTGCGGGGCGGCCAAGTCGCGTCCCGTCGTGATGCCGTCCATACACATACGATCGACGAGTCGCCCGCGGCGGCCGAAATCAAGCATCAATGGAGCCGGGGCCAGGAGTGCTCGAAGGCGCACCAGAGCACTAATTTGGCTTATCACCGTAGGCCAACGGCCGATATGATGCCGCGATGAGCGTCCGCTCGAACCGCATCGACTGGCTGGTCTTCTTTGCCCTCGGGTTCCTGTGGGGCTCGAGCTACCTGTTCATCAAGCTCGCGGTCGACGACTTCGGGACGTTCACGCTCGTCGCGCTTCGGCTGATCGTCGGCGCGCTCCTGCTGTGGAGCGTGGTCCGCATCGCCCACCAGCCACTGCCCCGCGAGCGCCGCATCTACGGCCACCTGCTGGTGATGGCCGTGATCAACATCACGATCCCCTTCCTGCTGATCACCTGGGCCGAGCAGTCCGTCGAGTCGTCGCTGGCGGCGATCCTGACCTCCCCGGTGCCGCTGTTTGCGATCGTCCTGTCGTCGATCTTCCTCCACGACGAGCCGATGCGCGTGAACGGCGTGGTCGGGCTCATCGTCGGGTTCATCGGCGTCGTCATCATCACCAGCCGCGGACTCACCGGGGAAGGCTCGTCGGTCGTCGGCGAGCTCGCCCTGCTGGGTGCCGCGTTCAGCTACGCCTGTGGCGCGGTCTACTCGCGACGAAACGTCCGCGGGCTGCCGCCGATGATCCCGGCCACCTTCCAGGTGACGTTCGCGGCGATCATCACGGGCGTGATCGCACTTCTGTTCGAGCATCCCTGGACCGCCACACCCGACGCCCAGGCGATCTTCTCGATCCTGTGGCTCGGGATCCTGGGCTCCGGCCTCGCCTACCTCTTCGTCTTCCGGCTGTTCGCCGCGTGGGGCGCGACACGCACGACCCTGGTCGCCTACCTGATCCCGGTCGTCGGCATCGTCCTCGGCTACCTGGTCCTCCAGGAACCGGTGGACGCGACGATCATCGTGGGGACGGCGCTCGTCATCGCCGGCATCGGGCTGGTCAACAGCCGGTTCGGCCGGCGGCGGGTGTTCGGCCGGACGCCGGTCGAGGCGGCATAAGCCAGACGCGCTCAGCTCCCGACCGCGAGCAATAGCGCCCCTCCGACGATCAGCATCGAGGCCCCGATCCGGCGCCCCGCCTCGGAACGGTCGCTCGCCTCGCCCATCCGGACCGAGCCCCAGGCCGCGGCGAAGACGGTGGCCGACTCGCGTAGCGGCGCGACCCCCGAGAGCGGCGCCACGCTGAGCGCGACGAGGATGCACAGGTAGGCGGCGAGGGTCAGCCAGCCGCCGACGGCGGCCCGCCGGGCAGCTTGCGGCCCGTAGCGGAGCAGATCCCCGCCGGCCACGAATGCGACCCACAGGACCAGCGCGCCCGAACACGTCGCCCACAGGATCGCGGCATAGACCAACACGTCGACCTGTCGGGTCCCGACCCGGTCGATCGCCGTGTAAGTCGCGATGGTGACGCCGGTCGCGAGCGCGAACAGGATCGCGCTGTCGGCGGCGGCCTTCCGCGCACCGGCGGCGGCCGCTCGCGCCCCGCCGGCGGCGGCCGCTCGCCCCCGGCCATCGCCGGCCGCGCCTCCCCCGCCCGACCGGGCCAGGGCGAG
>JANMBS010000177.1:0-9383 GCA_031360525.1 Thermomicrobiales bacterium | reverse complement strand
TCAAGCGCCTCGCCACCGAGACCGGTGCCGGCCAATGGGGGAGTGCCCTGGCCTTTGCGGGCGCCTACTTCGGCCTCGAGGTCAAGGTCTACATGGTCCGCGCCAGCTACGACCAGAAGCCGTACCGGCGGATCCTGATGGAGACATACGGGGCTGAGGTCGTGGCCAGCCCGTCGCTCACGACGAACTACGGCCGGTCGGTGCTGGCCGAGACGCCCGACAGCCCGGGCTCGCTCGGGATGGCGATCAGCGAGGCCGTCGAGGACGCCGCGACCCGGGACGACACAAAGTACGCCCTCGGCTCGGTGCTCAACCACGTGCTGTTGCACCAGACCGTGATCGGCCAAGAGGCCATCGAGCAGATGGGAATGGCCGGCGAATCGCCCGATGTGATCATCGGCTGCACCGGCGGCGGATCGAACTTCGCCGGTCTCACGTTCCCGTTCCTTGGCCGGAACCTCCGCGACGGGGCGAAGCACCGGATCATCGCCGTGGAGCCCGAAGCGGCGCCGAGCCTGACCCGCGGCGTCTACGCCTACGACTTCGGCGACACCGCGAAGATGGCCCCGGTCGCGAAGATGCACACCCTCGGCCATGACTTCATCCCCGAGCCGATCCATGCCGGCGGGCTGCGCTACCACGGCATGTCGCCGCTGGTCAGCCTGCTGAAGGAGCACGGCGACATCGAAGCGAGAAGCGTCCACCAGCGCGCCAGCTTCGAGGCCGGGGTGGCGTTCGCCCGGGCCGAGGGGATCCTGCCGGCTCCCGAGCCGACACACGCGATCCGCGTGGCCATGGACGAAGCCCTTGCGGCCAAGGAGGCTGGCGAGGCGCGGGTCATCCTGTTCAACCTGTGTGGTCACGGACACTTCGACCTGTCGGCCTACGAGCACTACCTCGACGGGAGCCTTGAGGACTACGAATACCCGCTCGAGAAGGTCGAGGCCGCGCTCGCCGGCCTGCCCAAGGTCTGACCCGAGGACCATCCATGCCGCATCTTTCGTGCCGGACCTGCGGGCGCCGGATCTATTCGGTGACGCCCCTGTCGTCGATGACCACCGACGAGCGTCGTTGTCCCCGCTGCGGTTCGCCATTCCAGGATGACAGGCGCGGGCCGGAGCGGCGGACGGGCATCCGACGGGAGAATCCGCCCAACGCCCCGGGGCCGCCTGCGGCGGAGCCGCCGGGGCGCGCGAAGAACACCAAGGCCGCGCCCGAGAGCGGCGAGCGCCGGGTCGGCGACCGACGGACCGACCGGCGGCGTGAAGGCGGATCGACCCTGCCGCCCAAACCGGACGACGATTCGGGCGGCTGGAGGGACTGACCGTGCCCGCGACGCACCGCCCACCCCGGCGGCTGCGATACTCGCGGACATGCAGATCGCGTTCCTCGGCTTCGGGCTGATCGGCGGTTCGATCGCGCGCGCGGTTCGCGCGAACCCCGAGAGCAAGGACTGGACGATGGCGGCCTGGTCGCCGTCCGGAAAGGGTCCGCGGGCGGCCGTGGAGGACGGCGTCATCGATGTCGCGGGGGCGAAAGCGGAGGCCGTCCTCCGCGAGGCGGATCTGATCGTCCTGGGCGGCCCGGCCACCTCATGCCTGCCCTTGATCGACCGCCTCGCCGGGAAGTGGCGCACGGTCATCAGGCCCGATGCGATCGTGACCGATGTCGCGAGCACCAAGCGGGCGATCGTGGAGCGGGCCGACGCAGCCGGCCTGTGGTTCGTCGGCGGCCACCCGATGGCGGGCACCGAGAACGTCGGCTATGAGGCATCCGATGCCGATCTGTTCGTCGATCGCCCGTGGGTCGTGGTCCCGGGTGCCCTCGCCGGGGAGAGCGACATCGAACGCGTGACCGACCTCGCCGCGGCCTGCCGGGCGGTCGTCATCCAGATGGACGCGGCTGTCCATGACCGCGCGGTGGCCGCCATCAGCCACCTCCCGCTCATCGTGTCCGCCGCGCTGGTCGAGGCCGTCGCCATCAGACCGGGCAACGCCGCATCACGCGCGGCCGCACGAGCCGAGTGGCCGATCGCCGCGGGTCTGGCCGCCGGCGGTTGGCGCGATGCGACCCGCCTCGCCCTCGGCGACCCGGCGATGGGCGCGGCGATCGCGGTGACGAATGCCGCCGAGCTGGGGGCCCGGCTGCGCGACATGCGGGCGGTCCTCGATGCCTGGCAGGCCGAGCTCGACCGGCCCGACGGGCCCGACGAGAAGGGTGCGATCGCTCGACTGGCCGCGACCAGGTCGATCCTCGAGAAGTCGCGATGACCGACGAGCGCGTCTTCGTGGTGCCGCGAACCGCGGTCATCGACGAGACGGGCTGGTACGGCCTGAGGACCGATGGGCTCGAGGCGTTCGTGTCGGCCCTGGAGCGCGACGGCCGGTACGAAGCCCGGGCCACGATGGAGGTCGATCCCGCTTTCAAGCAGGTCATCCCGTCCCTGGTGCTGCGCGACGGCGTGCGCTACTTCCTCATGCAGCGGACCACGGCCGGCGGCGACGCCCGGCTCCACGGCCGCTACTCGATCGGGGTCGGCGGTCATCTCAATCCAGGGGACGGCGGCCTGCTGGGCGGCCTGCGACGCGAGTGGGACGAGGAGCTGGTGGCGGACTTCGTCCCCGACTTCCGGCTCGTCGCGTTGCTCAACGACGACACCACCGAGGTCGGGGCGGTCCACCTGGGAGCCGTCTACTTCGCCGACGCGGCCGGGCGTCCGGTCGCCATCCGCGAGACCGACAAGCTGAGCGGCTCGTTCGTGGACGAGCCGGCGGTTGCGGCGGTCGCCGACCGGCTCGAGACGTGGAGCCGGCTCGTGTTCGAGGCGCTCGCCGGGTCACCGGCCGGGTCGGTCGCCAGGCCGTGAGGCGGTCCGGACGGGGTGACCCTCCGAAACCGGGCGTCCCGTGCACAGCGCACGACGTACGTCGCCGCGCGAGACGGTGCCTATAATCGGCCAGCCGGGGGAGTCGTCCCCAGTACTGCCCGACCCGGCGGACATGCTCCAACCGGCAATCCCCGTGGAGGACTGATGGCGGCCAAGATCCTCGTCGTCGATGACGACGCGAACGTGCAGCGACTCCTGCAGTACACGCTCAAGCAGGAGGGCTACGACGTCGTCGTCGCGTCCGATGGCGCGGAGGGATTCCGCCTTTGGGGAGCCGAGGCCCCCGACCTCATCTTGCTCGACGTCATGCTCCCCAAGCTCGACGGCTACCAGGTCGCGGCCAAGATCCGGTCCGAGGAGGGCAGCGCCAGCCACGTCCCGATCATCATGCTCACGGCCGAACGGGAGGTGGAGCAGAAGGTCCGCGGCCTGCGTGCCGGCGCCGACGACTACCTCATCAAGCCGTTCCACCCGGCCGAGCTCATGGCCCGGATCAAGAGCCTGCTCGCCCGCTTCGCACCGCGCGAGTCGCTGCTGGCCCGGCCGCCGCTCGGTCGCATCCTCGCGTTCTACGGGGCGAAGGGCGGGGTGGGAACGACGACCATCGCGATCAATGCCGCGATCGCGCTCCATCGCGAACTTGGACGCAAGGTTGCCTTGGTCGATGGCAACCTCCAGTTCGGTGATCACCGTGTCTTCCTCGACCTCGGGCTCGATCGCAAGAGCATCGTCGACCTCGTCACCGCGCCGTCGATCGACGTCGACCTCGTCCGCCAGGTCATGGTCAAGCACGAGTCGGGGATCGACCTGTTGCTGGCGCCGCCCTCGCCCGAGACCGCTGAGCTGGTCCATCACGAGCACCTGCCGGTGATCGTGGAACAGCTCTCCTCGCTCTACGACTACACGCTGATCGATATCGATAAGCGGCTCGACGACGTCAACCTCGGTGTCTTCGAGGCGGCCGAGACGATCTTCGTGGTGATGACCGCCGACCTGTCGTGTCTCAAGAACGTCCGCCTGATCATCGAGACCATGGACCACCTGGGGTACCCGGCCAAGAAGGTCCAGCTCGTGCTCAACCGCTCGAATGCCTTCACAGGCATCAACGTCAAGAACGCCGAGGGTGCCCTCAAGCGGACCATCGAGCACCAGGTCGTCAACGAGTACCGCAGCGCGATCAGCGCGCTCAACTCGGGTGCGCCATTCATGTTCACCAAGGCCGATTCGGCGCTCGGCGCGTCGCTGCTCCATTTCGCGCGGGCGGTCGATAAGCCGGTCGCCGCGGCTGCGACCGTCCCGACCCGCTGACACTGGTCATGTCGGCCCGGATAAGCCCCGGGTGAGCCGCGGTTGAGCGTGAGGTGAGCGCCCGCGCCTAGGGTTCGGGCGTGCTGGCCATCGTCCCGTCCGCGACGCTCCACGGCCTCGACGGCCGGTTCATCCGGGTCGAGGTCGACGTCGCGCCGGGACTCCCCGGGTTCACCATCGTCGGGCTGGCAGACGTCGCGCTCCAGGAAGCGCGCGAGCGCGTCCGGGGCGCGTTGCGAAACGCTGGGTTCGTCCATCCACCGCGCCGGATCACGGTCAATCTGGCCCCGGCCGACCAGCGCAAGGCCGGCGCGTCGCTCGATCTGGCGATGGCGGTCGGCATCCTGCTCGGTTCGGAGCAAGTGGTGCCCGGACCTGGGCGCCTCGCGCTCATCGGCGAGCTGTCGCTCGGTGGCGAGGTACGTTCAGTGCCGGGTGTCCTGCCGATGGTGGCCGTCCTCGCGCGGCGAGGCCTGCGGCGGGTCGTGGTTGCCTCAGCGGCCGTCGATGAGGCGCGCCTCGTGGACGGGATCGAGGTGGTCGGCGTGGAGACCCTCGTCGACGCGGTCGCGGTCCTCCGGACTCGGCGATCCCGTCGCATCGCACCGCCTCCGCGCCGGATCGAGCTGGTCGCGGCGCACGGGAGCGCCGGTGGGGACCCATCGCCCGATGGTATCGCCGCGTCCACGCCGGCCCCGGGCCCGGACCTGTGCGAGGTCCGCGGCCAGGTCGAAGCCCGGCGCGGTCTCGAGATCGCCCTGGCCGGTAGCCACGGACTGCTGCTCATCGGGCCACCGGGATCGGGCAAGACGCTCCTGGCCCGGACCATCCCCGGGCTCCTGCCACCGCTGGGCGACGCTGCGGCCCTGGCGGCGACGGTCGTGGCATCGGCCGCCGGCGAGGGCCCCATCGCCGAGCTCCGACGGCGGCCGCCGTTCCGCTCGCCACACCACACCATCTCGTACGCCGGGATGGTCGGCGGCGGGCCGAACATGTCTCCCGGCGAGATCACCCGCGCCGACCAGGGCGTCCTCTTCCTCGACGAGCTGCCGGAGTTCGGGCGCGATGTCCTCGAGGCGCTTCGCCAGCCGATGGAGGAGGGTCGGGTCGCGGTCTCGCGCGTCGGGCGCGCGACGATCTTCCCCGCCCGGTTCCAGATGGTCGCCGCGATGAACCCGTGCCCATGTGGGTTCGCGGGGAGTTCAGATCGAGCCTGCGGCTGTCCACCCCGTGTCCCGGACCGCTACCAGCGCCGGGTGTCGGGTCCGTTGCGCGACCGCATCGACCTGTGGATCTCGATGCCGCGGGTCCCGCCCATCGCGCTCGTGCGCGGTCCCGAGCCGGAGGGATCAGCGATCGTCGGGGCGCGGATCGCAGCGGCCCGCGCACTCGCGCTGGCACGTTCGAGCGGCGCGCTCAACGGCCGGCTGAGTGGACGTGCATTGCGCGATGCGTGCCGGCTCGATCGACGGACGGAGCAATGGATCGTCCAGCTGGCCGATCTGGAGCGGGCCAGCGGTCGCGGCACCGAACGCCTGCTGCGTGTCGCTCGGACGATCGCAGACCTGGCCGGGAGTGCCGCGGTCCACGAGACGCACCTCGACGAGGCGGCATGGTTCCGGCCGGCCGACATGCGGCTCGCCGCCGCCGAGGTCATCTGAGGTGTTGGGCGTCGGGACGACTGGGCCGACCGGCGTCGCCGCGGTGCCTGACCCGAGCGCGGGCTCCGCGACGGCCGTGCTGATGAACGAGCGAGTGCGCGCGACACCGGCCACCGAGGAGCGCGACGCGTGGGCGGTCCTGGGGGGCGTTCGCGGGGTCGGACCGGTCGCCTTCGGTACGTTGCTGCGCCGCTACGGCAGCGCGCTCGCGATCCTGCGCGAGGCGGCCTCCATCGGTGGAACGGCGCGACTGGCCCACACACTCCGCGATCCCGATCGAGGCCGGTCCCGTGGCGACGAGGCCTCCGACGATGTCGCGGCCGGGATCGCCGCGGCGACCCAGACGGCCGACGCGACTCTCGGACGCATCCGCGAACTGGGCCTCGAGATCGTCACCCTCGACGATCCGACCTTCCCCATGCGGCTGGCCTCGATCGAGATGCCGCCGCACGTGCTCTACGTGCTGGGCGATCCGGCCGCGCTCGATCCTCGGGCGGCCGTCGCGATCGTCGGCACGCGGCGGGCGACCGATGGGGGACGCGCGATCGCCGCGCGTTTGGCCACCAACCTTGCGGCGGTCGGCGCATGCGTCGTGTCTGGGCTCGCGGTCGGCATCGATGGCGCTGCCCACGCCGCCGCTGTGCACGCCGGCGGCAGCACGGTCGCGGTCATCGGGTCGGGCCATGCGACGCTTCATCCCCGCGCCCACAGCCAGCTGGCGGCCAGGATCGTCGCCGCGGGCGGCGCCGTCGTGTCCGAGCTCGGTCCGGACATGGCGCCCAGCCACGGCACGTTCCCTCGGCGCAACCGGATCATCAGCGGGCTGGCTGATGCCACGGTCGTGGTCGAGGCACCCGCTCGCAGCGGAGCGCTGATCACCGCCTCCTGGGCGCTCGAGCAGGGACGCGACTGCTATCTGTTCCCGGGATCGGTCGATGCGCCCGCGTCGGCTGGGTGCCTGGCGTTCCTGCGCGAGTTCCGCGACGCCACGCGGATCGTGGCCGGGATCCCGCAACTCATCGACGATCTCGGTCTTGCCGACCACCTGGCGGAGCCGGGCGTGACGACCGCAGCGGCGGCGACCCTGGCCGACGTCAGTGAGGCCGCGGGCCGGCTCGGGCGGGAGCTAGTGCTTGGACGGCGGACGGTCGATGAGCTCGTTGCGGTCACCGGCTGGCCGGTCGCAGGCGTGCTCGCCGGCCTGACCCTGCTCGAGCGACGCGGCCTCGCGATCGGTATCCACGGACGGTTCCGGCCTGCCGGCCACCTCGCCGGCATGGACCCTGCGGAGGCGCGTCAGCGCCCGCGGCCCCGGAAGCGACCGGTATAGCCCTCGTTTCCGGGTTTGCCCGGACGGTCCGACCGGTGCTACCCTTGCGGAGGTCGTTCGCCCCAGGCACGAGCCTCAGACCCCGCCCTCGGTGGGTCCCCAGACCACGAGCAGGAGCGTCTATTGCATCAGGCCGCCAATGCGCTGCTGGCCGTCCCTGTGTTCCTCGCGGCCCGTGGCGGCGCATTTCTTCGACGCTCGGCCCTGACCCGGGTCGGCCTTGCACTCGGCCTCGCTCTCGTCCTCGGTGTCGGCGTTCTCGGAGCCGGCCAGCCGGCAACGGCTGTCGCGACCCGGACGAATCCCATCGTCCGGCTCCCCCAGGCGGCCTTCACGACGACGTTCTCGACCGAGCGTGGGCTGGCGGAACCGGTGACCATCACCTTCACAACGCCGATGGACGCCGGATCGGTCGCCGCCGCCCTGACCGTCGAACCAGCGGAACCGGTGGACCTGTCGTGGGACGAAACGGGAACGGTCCTGACCGTCTCGCCGCGCGGTCGCTGGGCTGTCCAGTCGTTCACCACGATCACCGTTCCGGCCGGCGTCCTTGCTGCGTCTGGCCAGCCGCTGGATCAGCCGGCTCGTGCTGTCTTCCTGACCCGGGATGCGACCGCCACCTCGATCACCCCGACCGGTCAACTCGGCACGCGCGTCTCCCTGGACACGAGCTTCCTCGTGTCGTTCACCCGGCCGGTCGACCTCGAGACCATCCAGCATGCGATCCGGCTGGACCCGCCGACCCCCGGCTCGATCCGTTGGAACACCGGGTTCGACGGTCCGACCCGCTTCGAATTCGTGCCATCGGTCCCGCTCGGCAGCGACGTCCAATACCGGCTCATCGTCTCGGGGGTCCGCGACACCGACGGCCTTCCGGTCGACGAGGTCGCACTGGCGGTCCGTACGACCAAGGCACCGGCCGTCGTCCGTTTCCGGCCGTTCGCCGACACCACGAACATCTCCCGCGACGCCGCGATCTCCGTCCGCTTCACCGAGACGATGGATCGCAGCAGCACCGCTCGCGCGTTGTCGGTCTCGGTCGGCGGCAAGGCGGTCGCCGGGTCCGTCCACTGGGCCGAGTCTGACACCGTCATCATCTTCGACCCGAAGGCGCCGCTGCCCTACGGCGCGAAGGTCTCGATGGACGTGACCGCCCAGGCCAAGGACACCGCCGGGGTCCCGCTTGTGGCGGCCGGCCACGCTGTCTTCCGAACGGCCAAGAAGGGCGTCGCCCCGGTCAAGGACACGTCGGGCGGCGGCTCATCGGGCGGGTCCGGCGGCGGCACGGGCGTGGGTGGCGGCAGCTGGGCCGCGGTCGAGACCTACTACCTGGGCCTGATGAACTGCACCCGGACCGGCGGCTGGGTCACATCGACGGGTCGCTGCAGCAGCCCCGGCGGACGGGACGTCGCGCCACTCAGGCTGATCACCGGGATCAGCTCGAAGGTGAGCCGGCCGTATGCCAAGAAGCTGGCCGTCGGCGCCGACTGTACCCACTTCATCGGCGGGAATCCCGGCGATCGTCTCCGTCGTGCCGGCTATTCCAGCTATCGCTGGGCGGAGAACATCGGCTGCCGCCCGGGGGGCGCCAAGTCCTCGGTTTTGGGCACGCACCTCTTCTACCAGAGCGAGAAACCATACAACGGTGGTCACTATCGGAACCTGATGAACCCGGCCTACAGCCAGGTCGGCATCGGTGTCTGGGTGTCGGGCGGGCGGGTCCGCCTCGTGATCGACTTCTACCACCCCTGACCGGACCTTCGGCGGGGCTGACAACGGCCCGTCGCGGGGGCGACAATCCGAGCGTGATCCGCGACGTCATCCTGCATCTCAACAACGAGCAGCCGCTGCTGGCCGACCTCTACGAGCCGCCGTCCCCGGGCGACGTCGGGCTACGCTGCACCAACCTGCGGACGATGGCCGGCAAGCGCCCGGTCTTCGTCGACGAGATCAAGTCCATCTTCTTCTTCCCGTATCTCCACATCCGGTTCGTGGAGATCCCACCGGGTGCGATCGGAGGGAGCGAGCCCTCGATGGCCATCGAGGCTGACGACGACCTGGAGCCCGTGATTCAGCCGCCGGCGCCGGAGGTCGAGGCCGACCTCGAGATCGACGAGGATTTCCTGCGCCGGATCCGCGAGGTTTGAAAGGGTCCGGTAAGGACCCAGTGCTACACTCCCGCCCGTGCCCAAGAACC
>JANMBS010000168.1:0-12639 GCA_031360525.1 Thermomicrobiales bacterium | reverse complement strand
TGGAGCGCGAGCTCGGCATCAGCTACCCGACCGTCCGGTCCCGCGTCGAGGCGCTCGTGCGTGCCCTCGGCTTCGGACCGCGAGCGGAATCCGAGGCTGGCGACGATCCCGACGTGCCGGCGATCGAGCCTGTCCCGGATGGACGCAGCCGCGAGGAGATCCTCCAGGCCTTGGCTCGCCACGAGATGACCGCCGACGAAGCCGCCGCCGCGATCCGCGCACTCGGGAGGACCCAACGATGACCGCCACCACGACGGGCGCCGGCCTCGACCACGTCATCGGCCCGAACGGCTTGCTGTCCATCCGCCTTGGCCACGGCCGCGCCCGGCTGCGGGCGGTCGACGGTGGCTCGATCCGCATCCGGGACGGCCATGGCCGGGACCTCGCCGACATGTTCGCGATCGAGTTGGGCCAGGGCAGCGCCTCGTTCCACGCCGACAAGCGCTGGGGCGGCCGTCACGGCGACGGCCACACGCCTGACGTCGAGGTCGACGTCCCGCGCGGGGCGACCGTCGTCATCGAAGCCGGAAGCGCCGACATCGAAGCGGACGGGCTCGCCGGCGACCAGCGCTACAGGACCGCGTCCGGCGACATCACACTGCGCGCGGTGAGCGGCCGCGTCGCGGTCGATGCCGTCTCGGGCGAGCTCGACATCGGTGCGACCGGCGAGCTTGCCATGACGCTCAAGACCGTCTCCGGGGACGTCGAGCTGCGCGCAGCCACCCTGACCGTGCTCGATGCGACCACCACGAGCGGCGACCTCCGCATCGCGGGCCGATTGGCAGGTCCCGGCCCGTTCGCGATCGTGACCGTCAGCGGCGATACGCTCCTCGCCCCGGCCGGTGACCTCCGGATCGAGATGGCCACGCTCTCGGGCGACCTGCGCTCGAAGGTCGGCGGTCGGACAGAGGGCCGGCGTGGGCATTGGTCGCTGGTGGTCGGTGCCGGCGGGCCCCTGGTCAGCCTCCGCTCGTTGTCCGGCGACCTCCTGGTCGTCCCGCCCACACCGGTCCCGCTCCCGCCGATCGCGCCCGTCGCGCCCCTCGATCCCGAGCCGCCGGTCGGACCGGCCCAGGCCACGCCGAACCCCGCCATCGCGGCCGCCTATGACGACGCACGGCTGCGCGTCCTGCGCTCGCTCGAACGCGGCGAGATCGACGTCGCCGAGGCCGGCAAGCGACTCGAGGCGCTCGATGGGGTCGATCCCCTCGACCGAGGCGAGACAGCCGGCCGTGCCGCCGAAGCGATCGACCCCGGTACCGAGACCGCCCGGTTCGACCCGGGCGCCACGACCGATGCCTGACGACGCGTTCGAGCGGGTCCTCCGCCTCGTCGCGGAGGGTCGCCTGACCGCCGATGAAGCCGGGCCCATCCTCGACGCCCTGGAGGATCGGGATGGCGCCGCAAATTCGGCCACGACCGCCACGACCGTCCGGGACGCCGCCCCCGCCGACGCGTCCGGCCGCGGACCTGCCAAGACCCTCCGCGTCGAGGTCACCGACGGCGGCCGGGCGGTCATCAACCTGCGCATCCCGTTGTCGCTCGGTCGCGCCGCACTCAACCAGGTCCCGGGCATCTCCGATGCGACGTCCGACCGGATCCGCGAGGCGATCGAGGCCGGGATCACGGGTCCGATCGTCGATGTCGAGGACGGCGACGACGGGGTCCGGATCTCGCTCGAATGACCACCCACGACGCCGCCCGGTCCATCGCGCGCCCCGCCCGTCTGCCGCTCCTGGCGCCATTGGCAGGCCGCGACTTCCGGCTGGTGTGGGCCGGCGAGAGCGTCTCGCTGCTGGGTGACGCCTTCCAGACCGTGGCCGTGTCGTACCTCGTCCTCGGGCTGACCGGGTCGGGCCTGGCGCTCGGGGCGATCCTGGTCGCGGCCGCCATCCCGCGCGGCGTCTTCATGCTGCTCGGTGGCGTCCTGGCCGACCGGATCTCGCCTCGCGATCTGGCCCTCGGGTCGAACATCCTGCGGGCCATCCTGACGACGATCGTCGCGATCCTGGTGGTCGGTGGCCGGATCGAGATCTGGCATCTCGCCCTGGTCGGCGTGGTGTTCGGGACGGTCGATGCCGTCTTCCTGCCGGCCATCAGCACGCTCGTGCCACGCCTCGTCCCGTCGAGCCGCCTCGCGGCAGCAAACGCGCTGATGCAGGGCACGGCTCAACTGATGGGCACGGTCGGGCCGGCCATCGCGGGCTTCGCGATCGCAGTCATCGGTGTCGGGATCGCTTTCGTCTTCGATGCCGCGTCGTTCGCGGTCGCCGCGATCGCCCTCTGGCTCGTTCGGTCGGGCGCAAGCGCCGTTCGTCCGACCGAACCTGACGCGCAACCGACCGCGCCCGCAGATGCGATGGGCACGCTGGCACCGGACCTGGACGCGACCGCCTCGGCCGACCCGCCGCGAGCATCGATCGCCGGCGCCCTGGTCGAGGGCGTTCGGGTCGTGCTCGGCGACCCGGTCATGCGCTCGATCGTGGTTGTCGCCACGGCCGCCAACCTGGCGTTCACCGGTCCGACCGTGGTCGGCCTGCCTTGGCTGGTCCTGGTCGGTTTCGGCGGTGACGCCCTTGCACTCGGGCTGCTGTTCGCCGCCTTCGGGGCAGGTTCGCTGGCGGGCGCAGTGGTCGGTGGCTCGCTCCGGCGCCCGCGCCGGTTCGGATGGCTGGTGCTCGGGTTCGTGATCGGGGCCGGGATCGGCCTGGCGGCCATCGGCGTGGCACCCAGCGTCCCGGTCGCCGCGGCCATCCTTCTCGCGATCGGCGCCATGAACGGCTACGTCAACGTGGTCATGGTCGCGTGGGTCCAGGAGAAGACCGAGCCGCACATGCTCGGCCGGACGATGAGCTTCCTGATGCTCGGGGCGGTGGTCGCAGCGCCGCTCTCGATCGCTCTCGCCGCCCTGGTCGTCGACACCAACGCCGCTGCGATGTTCGTTCTCGCCGGCGCTCTCGTGGTCGTCTCCGGGCTGATCGCCATCGCCAGTGGCCTGCCGCGACGGATGAGCGGGGCCGGGGCTACCATGCGTCCGTGACCGAGACCACCAGCCCGCCCGCCTCGCTGCCATTCACCGGTGATCCCGAGGCCGACCGCCTCCTCGCAGAGGACCCGTTCGCCCTGCTTGTCGGCTTCGCGCTCGACCAGCAGGTCACCGTCCAGAAAGCGTTCAGTGGCCCGGCCGAGATCAAGCGCCGCCTCGGGCACCTCGATCCGGTGCGGATCGCAGCGATGGACCCAGGTGAGCTGGACGCGGCCTTCCGCGAGCGTCCGGCCATCCACCGCTTCCCGGGCTCGATGGCGGCCAAGGTCCAGGCGCTGGCCGCCGCGGTCGCCCGCGACTACGGCAACGACGCCGGGCGCATCTGGCGCGACGCCACGGATGGGCCTGACCTCGAGAAGCGCCTTCTCGGGCTGCCCGGGTACGGCGAGATGAAGGTCAAGTCGCTGATCGCGGTGCTGGGCAAGCGGTTCGGTGTCCGCCCGCCGGGCTACGACGAGGTCGCCCCCACCTGGCCGACGCTCGGCGATGTCGATTCGGCCGAGGCGCTGGCGACCTACCAGGCCGGCAAGCGCGCCCACAAGGCGGCCATGCGGGACGCAGCGGGGGGCTGACCCGATGGACGACGACATCCGCGACGCGCTGGACCGCGGCCGCCCCCTCATCGACATCACCACGACCGGGCGGCACACCGGTCAGCCACGCCGGATCGAGATCGCCTTCCACCGCATAGGCGGCCACATCTACATCAGCGGGATGCCGGTCGCCGGCCGGACCCGCGCCTGGCTGCGCAACCTCGCTGCCGAGCCGCGCTTCACGTTCCATCTGAAGGGCCGCCTGACCGCCGACATCCCGGCCACCGCCCGGGTCATCACCGACGAGGCGGAGCGCCGCGCGACCTTCGCAGAGATCGTGAAGGTCTGGACCAACCAGGATGTTGAGACGATGACCCGGTATGCCCCGCTCGTCGAGGTCACCCTGGACGGGCTCGCCGCCTGATCGGTGGCCCGGCGGTAGACTTGCCGCCCCGTGCCCGAGCCTGCTGATCCCGCCGCCCCCTCGACGACGCCGCGACCCAGACGGCCCCGCAAGTTCGTGCTTCCCGAGCATCATCACGATGAGCGCGGGAACCAGCGAACGGCGGGCGACATCAAGGCGTTCTTCGAAGGTCCCACCTCCCGTCCGCGGCCACCTCGCGCCGCCGGTCGTCAGCGTCGGCCGCTCGTCCTCGACACCCGCCAGGACTGGGCCGCGGCATTGCGCCACGAGGCCGCCCGACACGCTCGGTACGGGCGTCCGGCGTCGGTCCTTCTGCTCGCCCTGAGCGGGTACCCGCCCGAACGGGCCGTGGAGCGGCTCGCACGGGCGATCGGCGATGTCATCAGGGAAGAGGCACGGGAGACCGATCGGGCCGTGCGGACCGGGCGCCTGTCCTTCCGGCTCCTCCTTCCCGAGACCGGCGGACGCGCCGCGCGCTCGCTCGTCGAGCGGCTCGAGCGCTCCTATCTGGCCGCGCCTGATGGCCGCCACGAAGGCGTCGCCCTGACCGTCGAGGTGGCGACGGCGCCGCGGAACGGACGCCTCGAGGATGCCCTCGACGAGGCCGAAGCCCGCCTTGCTGGACGGAACGGGACGGCCTAGTCGACCAGCGTCGCCATCAGGTGGTCGAGCTCGGCCGCCGGGTCGTCGCACAACCCGGCATGGACCTCGGACGGCTGGATGATCGTGCTCGACGGGGAGACGAGCCAATGGAAGCGCTCGGCCTGGCCGAGCTTCGCGATCGGACCGGCAAGTGAGTCGCCCGTGGCGATCCGCTCGATCGCTTCGAGGTGCGGCCGGATCGTCGCCGGGTCGAGGTCGGGGGCGAAGGCGGCCAGGCGCGTCTCGTCGAGTGCGATCCGCGCCGCGAGGAAGCCTTTCTGCCGGCACAACAACACGACGCCGACATTGAGCGACTCGCCCCGTTCGACCCGCGGCAGGACGCGCACGATCGCGTACTGGAAGGCGTTACGCGGCGGCTCGGGCACGTTCCGCCTCCTCGATGAACGGGCGCGGCGCTTCGAGCCGCAGGGTGAGATAGCGGACGTACGCACGACGCTGTGCATCAGCGCCACCCATCAGTGGGTCGTCGGGGAGCCACGCGTCGGGGAGCGCGGCGACCAGGTCGGTGAGCGCCGGTTCGTGGATCCGGGCCGCGTGGCGCGCATCGGCGGCCTCGATCGACCCCGCGTACGGCAGCAGGACGTGCTGGCCGATCCGCTCGAACGGCCGTCGGGCATGTTCGTCCGGGTCGCGCCAGGTGTGGTGGATGTACAGGGCGGCACCATGGTCGATCAGCCACGGTCGGCCGTGCCAGATGAGCAGGTTGGGGTTCTGCGCCGAACGATCGGGGTTGGTGACCAGGGCGTCGAGCCAAACCACGTCGGCCGCGAAGTCGGGGTCGATCATCTCGCGCGCGGTCGCGGCGGCCGGGTTGAAGGTGAGCGCCCCGGGCAGAAAGTCCATCCCGAGGTTCACGCCGCCGCTCTTCCCGACGAGGTCGTGGATCTCCTCGTCCGGCTCGGCGTCGCCGAGCGCGGGGTCGATCTCGATGCCGACGAGGTCGGGGACGGCGAGGCCGATGGCCCGTGCCAGCTCCCCGGCCAGCCACTCCGCGACGAGGGCCCGCGGCCCCTGCCCCGCGCCGCGGAACTTCACGACATAGAGCCCGTCGTCGTCCGCCTCGACCAGCCCGGGCAGCGACCCGCCCTCGCGCAGGGGCGTCACGTACCGGGTCCCGATGACGGTCCGCATCACGCGGCAGAGCGTAGCGGACTGCCGGAGTGGTGGACCATCGCCTCGCGCCGCGTGCAGACCCGCACACGTTTCTATGCTCCCCGGGCCGAACAGGGCTACCCTTTCCCAATGACCGACTACGACCAGCGATCCCTCCTCAACGAACTCGAACCGGAGGCGGGACGGCTCTACGACCGCCACGCGTCGGTGGCGCAGGAGTGGTTCCCGCACGACTACATCCCGTACCGCCTCGGGCGCGACTTCGACAAGGAGCCTTGGACGCCCGATCAGCCGCGCTTGACCGGGGTCGCCCAGACGGCCTTCGAGATCGGCCTGCTGACCGAGGACAACCTGCCCAGCTACCACCGGCTCATCCATGGCATGTTCGGGGCGGGCGACGGGGCGTGGATCAACTGGGTCGGCCGCTGGACCGCGGAGGAGGGGCGTCATGCGATCGTCCTGCGCGATTACCTCACGGTCACCCGCAACATCGATCCGATCATGCTCGAGCGGGGCCGTATGACCCAGCTCCAGCAGGGCTATGACCACGATTCGCCCGATACGCTGCGCGGTCTCGCCTATGTGGCCTTCCAGGAGCTCGCGACGCGCATCGCGCACCGCAACACGGGGCGCTACTCGGACGATCCGGTCGCCGACAAGATCATGATCCGGATCGCCGCGGACGAGAACCTGCACATGGTCTTCTATCGAGACATCCTCGCGGCCGCGATCGTCCTCGAGCCGTCGGCAGCGGTCTGCGCCATCGTCGACGAGGTCCTGGCCTTCCAGATGCCCGGGGCTGCGATCCCCGGCTTCATGCGCAAGGCGGCCCAGATGGCCAAGGCCGGGATCTACGACATCCGGGTCCACCGCGACGAGGTCCTGATGCCGATCCTGCGGCATTGGCGGATCTTCGAGCTGACCAACCTCGATGCGGCGGCCGAGGCCGCTCGGACGCGCCTGGCCGAACACCTGGCCAAGCTCGAGGAGTCCGCCAAGCGGTTCGAAGAGCGGATGGCGACATCGCCCTTCCCGCGGATGACGGTGGGCGGCTGATTCGCGGCTGGACGCCGCCGAGACGCCATTCCTGACAGGTTCTGACAGGTATCGCTGATACGGTCTGGGTATGCGATCGAGGGATCGCGCCTAGCCCGAGCTATCCGCGAGGTATCTGGAG
This sequence comes from Thermomicrobiales bacterium, assembly GCA_031360525.1. Taxonomy (GTDB): domain Bacteria; phylum Chloroflexota; class Limnocylindria; order Limnocylindrales; family CSP1-4; genus SPCO01. The sequence continues at coordinate 5,683 of JANMBS010000168.1, read as the reverse complement.
GCGTCCGCCATCACGGGGAGCCGCGATCGTCAGATCGCGCCATTGAACGTGTCGCACTTGGCAGGATCGCCGGTCTGGTAGCCGGTCTTGAACCACTTCTGGCGCTGATCCGATGACCCATGCGTCCACGAGTCGGGATCGACCTGGCCCTGCGTCGACTGCTGGATGCGGTCGTCGCCGACCGCCGCCGCGGCGTCGAGCCCGTCGGCGATCTGGGCGTCGGTGAACGGCTGGAGGAAGCCGGTAGACGCCGCGTGGTTCGCCCAGACGCCCGCGAAGCAGTCCGCCTGGAGCTCGGTTCGCACGGACCGGCCCTCGGCGCCGGTCTGGCCACCACCACCACCGCTCTGGAGCAGGTTGAGGAGATCCTGCACGTGGTGCGCGTATTCATGGGCGACCACGTAGCCCTGCGCCAGCGAACCGCCTTCAGCCCCGAAGCGCGACCGCAGTTCCTTGAAGAAGTCGAGGTCGAGGTAGACCAGCTTGTCGACGGGGCAGTAGAACGGTCCGGTCGCCGCGCTTGCTGCCCCGCAGCCACTCGTCGTGGCGCCGGAGAAGAGGACGGTGTCGACCGGCTGGTACGTCTCGCTGGATGCGGAGAACTCCTCGCCCCAGTATTTCTGGATCGAGTTGACGTAGCCGAGGATGCGGCAGTCGTCTCGAGCGTTCGCGTCCGCGCCGGTCTTGCAATCCGTCGCGATCGCGGAGCTCCCCGGCCCGGTCACGGCGCCGGGTTGGAGGACGGGGCCGAGGTCGCTCGGGTTGCCGCCGAGGAGCGTGTAGGCGAGCAGCAGGATGATGCCGATCGCGCCACCGCCCCCGATGGCCACGCCACCGGCACCCATGCCCCGACGGTCCGTGACCTGCCCCGGATCGAGTTGGGAACCTGGATTGAACGTCATGGGTCTGAGCCTCGAGCACTGGGTCTGAGGCACGCATCCTAGGCGTTCCGGCATCGCAGCATGGGCGGGTCGCAACCGAAGCGGTATTGCAGTGGCACGACATCCGTCCATGCCGTGTGGCGGTCCGTCAACGATCCTCCCACCTTGTCGACCCTCTTGGGCAGCCCGTCGCCCCCGAGGCGACGAAACCTGCCGAACGGGCGGAACCCGGCCTCCCGGAACTCCCTGCGCGCTCTTCGTCGGCTCGCGGTCGACGGATCGTTTCCAGGACGTCAGCCGCGGCGCCCGCTCGGTGCTTCGAGCACGATTCGTCGCCTGACAGGCGACAGGGACACGCCGCCGCTTCTAGTTGACGAGCCCGCCGGGCGTGTTCCCGCCCTGGTCGCGCAGGAACCGCTCGATATCCGAGATCAGGTCGTCGCCGGACGGCAGCCGCTGCTCGTCGTACATCCCCTCGAGTCGCTCGACGTAGCCGCGCGTGGTCTCGTCGAGGCCGGCGGCGGTGTCGAGCCGCGCCCGCAGCTCGCGCGCCTCTTCCTCGAGTTCCCGGGCCGGGATCACAGCGCCAAGGTGGTTGCCGAGCGTCCGGAGGAGCTCCAGCGCCGCGGTCGCGTACGGCCCCGAGACATAGTGGGGGACCTGGGCGAAGTAGCCGAGGGCCGGGATCCCGGCGGCCGCAACCTCGATCTCGAGCGCCGACACGAGCGCCGACGGGACACGCAGCGTCCCGGCCGGCCCGGCCGCGACGTCGCCACGCAGGAGACCGGGCGCCGCCTCGGTCCCGATGATCGGGACCTGGCGAGTGTGCGGGACGGCTGCGGGGATCGCCCCGAGGCTGATCCATTGAACGACGCCGAGCCGGCCGGCCAGCTCGATCACGTCCGCCGTGAAGGCCCGCCAGCGGTAGTCCGGCTCCGGTCCGACCAGCACGAGCAGGTCGCGCTCCTCGAGGCGTGTCCGGCGCAGGACCAGGCTGGGCCAGGTCAGCTCGGTCAGGCGCCCGTCGACGATCTCCAGCGGCGGGCGGCGCGCTCGATAGTCGAACAGCAGATCGGCATCGAAGGTCGCGACCGGCGTCCCGTCGTCGGCCAGGATGGCCAGCGCCGTGGTCGCCGCCGAGCCCGCGTCGACCCAGCCGTCGAACGCGGCGATGAGGACGGGCTCGATGAGGTCATGGGCGTCGTCGAGCGTGTAGAGGCTCACCCGCGAAGGATAGGGGACGTGCCAGCGCGCGGTCTTCGGCGCGACCTCGGGTACACTCGCCCGACGCACCCAGATCGACGGTGCATCGAAAGGACGGACCGTGGCCAGGCATTCCAAATTCGAACGCGATCGGCGCGAGGCGGAGAGCGAGCGGGTCAAGCAGATCGAGGCGGCCTGGATGGGCAGCCTGCCGACTGCCACCGCCAAGGCCTTCGCCGAGTCGGTCGCCATCGCCCGCGCACGCGGGCCCGAGGAGAAGCGACCGGACATGGCGCCCGGCACCGCGCCGAGGCCGCCGCGCCCCGGCCATGAGCCGAAGCCCCCGAAGGACGAGCGACCCCGCCGCGGGTCCAACCGGGACTAGACCGCCATCCCGTCCCCGCCCGGTCCGATCTTCCCCCACAACCTGGGGGTCCTCCGGCGGCGCCGAGGTCACTGAGTCGGGGCGCCGGACCCCATCGCTATTCCGTCGAGGGCGATGCCGCGGCGTCCGACGATCCGGGCGATCCGGATGCTGGGACGCAGGATGCGATCGCGACCGGCGAGGTGGAGGCAGCCGCGCCAGGCGACGCGGCCGGTGCAGGGAGGGCAGCGAGTGCCGCCGTCGCGATCGCCTCATCGGACGACTCGATGTCGTAGACCTTGTCGCCGGCGAGATAGAGGTAGCTGGTGATGGAGTCCTCCCCGAAGTCGCCCTTGGTGACGTCCTTGCCCCCGACGGTCACCTGGCTGACCTTCATCTCGGGGTAGTCGCCCTTCCATGCCGCCACCAGGGCGTCGCGGAGGGCGGTCGCATCGACGCCGTCCGCGCGGTAGACCCCGAGGCTGGCGTCGAGGGCCTGGTCCGGGTCGTATGACTGGGCGACGTGGAGGTCGGCCGGGACCTTGCAGACCGAGGCCAGGAACGCGGTCATCGAGGTGCTCCACGGATCGTCGGTCAGCAGCCCGTCGCCATCCCAGCTCTGGACCTGAAGTGTCGTGCCGGAGAGCGTGGCCGGGAGGAGCGATTCGAGTTCCGGCGCGTCATGCGTGTCCGCGACCGGGGGGACAGTGTCCTCACTGGCGTTCGGATCGAACGATTCGACCGGGGCCTGGGCCTCGGCGGACGGTGCGGGTCGCAGGGCGAGGACACCGACCGTGGTCCAGCCGGCGGTGGCCGCGACCAGGGCGACGATCGCCAGCACCTGCCAGAAGTTCCCGCCGGATCGCGCCGGCGGGGGTCCCGGCCGTCGGGCCGGCTCGACCTGGCCGGGGCGCACCCGACGTGATTGAACGCCTCGTTCCCGCACGATTCCTCCTGATAAGGGCCGCCGTCAGCGGCCATCGTCCCGCCAGCCTGCGCGTCCACGATCAGAGTCGGCTGATACCGGCTTGCACCGGGACATGCGGACGGCTCGCGCGGCTTGCGGGTTCGTTGCATTGTCCCCCAAGTACTGGTGTATTGCCTCCGCCTGTTCATAGACTGCTCCAGCCATGTACCTGCCGACACACGGATGACCGCCACCACCGGACCCGGGATGACCTTCGATCGCGTCCCGGGCAGGCCGAACCCTGCGCTCGATGGGCACCTGCTGCGGATCATCGCGGGCGGCACGAAACGGTCCGTGGCGCATCCGCCGGCGCCTGCCGCGCAGCGTCGCGTCGACCGCTATCGCCGCTTCCTCGATGCCCTCGGTGTCGCCGTCTACACGACCGATTCGGATGGCAGGATCACGTTCTTCAACGCAGCCGCGGCCGACTTCTGGGGACGTCGGCCGGCCGTCGGGGAAGAGTGGTGCGGCTCGCTGCGGCTGTTGTTCCTCGACGAGACCCCGATGCGCCACGACGAGTGCCCGATGGCGATCACCCTCAAGGAGGCACGCCCGGTCCGGGGCGGCCAGGCGATCGCAGTCCGGCCCGATGGCTCGAACATCTCGTTCATGGCCTACCCGACGCCGCTGTTCGATGACCGTGGAGAGCTGATCGGCGCGGTCAACGTCCTAATCGACATCACCGAGCGCCACCGCGCCGAGCAGGCCATTCGTGCGGCAGCCGACGCTCTCACGGCGTCGAACGCGGTCAAGGACGAGTTCCTCGGCCTCGTCTCGCACGAATTGCGCACACCGGTCACGACGATCTTCGGGAACGCGCGTCTGCTCCAGACGCACGGCGCCGAGCTCGACGACGGCGTCCGAGCGTCGATGATCGACGACATCGCGACCGATGCCGATCGACTCCATTCGATCATCGAGAACCTGCTGCACCTCACCCGCCTCGGGTCGGGGTCGCGGCTCGAACTTGAACCGCACGTCCTCGACCGGGCCGTCGAGCAGACGGTCTCCTCCTTCGGGGCGCGTAACCCCGATCGGGCGGTCGAGGTGGCCGGCGAACGACCGCGCGCGATCGTCGAAGGCGACGACACGTACATCACCCTGCTCCTCGAGAATCTCCTCAACAACGCGGTCAAGTACAGCCCGCCAGGCTCCCCGGTCCAGGTCGAGATCACGACGTCTGGCCGGGAGGTCATGGTCGAGGTACTCGATCGAGGGATCGGGCTCGACCACGTCGACTGCGAGCGCCTGTTCGAGCCGTTCTTCCGGGCAGAATCGGCTCGGACGGCTGCCAGCGGGCTGGGCATCGGCCTGGCGCTCTGCCAGCGCATCGTGGCCGCGCTCGGCGGCAGGATCTGGGCCCGACCACGGGATGGTGGCGGCGCGGCCGTCGGGTTCGCCCTGCCGGTCGCCCCGGAGATCAGCGAGCCAATCGAGACCGTCCTCGCGATGCGACCCGCTCGAGCCGGCCGACCCGTTCGACTGGACTGACGCAGCGCCGCCTCAGTCGCCCGCCGGCCAGACCGGCCGACTCGCCGGATGGCTGCGGAGTGCATCCCAATCGGTGCGGATGGGCGCGAAGATATCGATGACGACCGCTCCCTCGGGACCGACGCTGACCCCGTGTGGCGTGTCGGATGGGATCCGCCACGTGCCGCCCGGCCCGAGCTGGCGCGTTTCGTGGCCGATGGTGAAGGTGACGCTGCCGGTGATGACCATGCCGAGTTGCTCGTTCTCGTGGCGATGTCCGGGCACCGTCGAACCCGGCGCGAGCTCGACGACGGCCAGCGTGACCCGCTCGCCCTCGATCCGGCGAGCACGGACGCTGTCGCCCCACACGTCGATGACCGGCATGTTCGCGACGTCGATCAGGTTGCTCACGGTCCCTCCTCGGTAGGGACCGATGATAGGCGCGCGGCGCGGGGCCACCGGCCCAGCGGCGTCTGTTCTCCACAGGAGAACAAACCCCGCTCGATCGGCGCCGATCTGGCAGATTCGATCCGTCGCGACGCGGGAGACGCCCCGCCGAAGCCTCCCGGAGGGCGCGCTCCGTGGTTCCTGGCCGGAATCGAGGGGTATCCGCGGTCGACGGCACCCTCGGCGCCTCCTTCGCAGCGTTTTCGTGCGTTTTGTTCTCCCGGAGAGAACGCCGACCTGGTGGCGGGGGCGGCGCGTGGGGGCGGCGCCGGGCGGCGAGGGGCGGGGTTGGAGCCGGCCGGGGCGGGGGCGGGGCCGCCGCCTGGGGGCGGCGCCGGGCGGCGAGGGGCG
>JANMBS010000158.1:0-3431 GCA_031360525.1 Thermomicrobiales bacterium | reverse complement strand
CGACCCGAGTTCGGCCCTCCTCGAGGTCCTCGATCCCGAGCAGAACAACACCTTCCAGGACAATTACCTGGAGGTGCCGTTCGACCTCAGCAAGGTGCTCTTCGTGGCCACCGCCAACCTGCTCGACCCGATCCCGCCGGCCCTTCGCGACCGGATGGAGATCGTCTACCTGCCCGGTTACACCGAGCAGGAGAAGATCGAGATCGGCAAGCGCTTCCTCGTCCCGAAGCAGATGACCAACCACGGCCTGAAGGCCAAGCACATCGAGATCACCGACGAGGCGATGACCGAACTGGTCCGCTCGTACACGCACGAGGCCGGCGTCCGGAACCTCGAGCGTGAGCTGGCCAACGTCATGCGCAAGGTCGCCCGGCAGGTCGCCGAAGGACGCAAGCGCAAGACCGTCGTCGACCCGAAGAAGCTGGCCGACCTGCTCGGCCCGCAGCGTTTCGAGTACGGTGAGCTCGAGGCCGAGGACCAGACCGGTTCCGCGATCGGCCTGGTCGTGACCGAGGTCGGCGGCGACGTCGTCGCCATCGAGGTCACCCGCATGGAGGGCCGCGAGGACTTCATCCTCACCGGCCAGCTGGGCGAGGTCATGCGCGAGTCGGCCCGAGCCGGCCTCTCGTGGACGCGTGCCCATGCAGCCGAGCTGGGGATCCATCGCGAGGTCTTCGAGACCAACACCTTGCACATCCATGTGCCGGCCGGCGGCATCCCGAAGGACGGTCCGTCCGCCGGGATCACGATGGCCACCGCGATCGTGAGCGCCCTGACCGGGATCCCCGTCCGCAAGGACGTGGCGATGACCGGTGAGATCACGCTCCGTGGTCGGGTCCTCCCGATCGGCGGGCTGAAGAGCAAGATCCTGGCCGCGCACCTCGCGGGCGCCAAGATCGTGATCCTCCCGCGCAAGAACGAGAAGGACCTGCGCGACATCCCGGAGGAGATCCGGAAGTCGATCAAGCTTGTCCTCGTGGACAACATGGAGCAAGTCCTCGAGGCGGCCCTTCGGCGCAAGCCGAAGGCGCTCGTCGCCGAGCCGCCGAAGATTGTCAAGGGCAGCGATCCGCTCGACCCCGAGCCGGAGAAGCAGCCGACCGTTCGTCGCAGCAACTTCCCGCCGACCGACCAGCCGCCGGTCGTCGTTCGAGGCTCGTAGCGCGGAGGCCATCGCCTAGTGGCAAGCGGCGGACCCGGTTCGCCGGGTCTCGAATACAAGGACTACTACGCGGTCCTCGGCGTCCCGAGGGCCGCGTCACAGGCTGAGGTCAAGAAGGCCTTCCGCAAGCTCGCCCGGCAGCATCACCCCGATGCCAAGCCGGGCGACACCGCTGCCGAACGCAAGTTCAAGGAGATCAACGAGGCCAATGAGGTCCTCAGCGATCCCGCCAAGCGTCAGCAGTACGACCAATTGGGCGCCAACTGGGAGGCCATCAGCCAGGCGCGGGCGGCCGGCGCGACGGGTGGACGTCCGTTCGACGGGTTCGCCGGTGGCAACGTCCGCTACGAATTCCGCACCGCCGACGCCGGCGAGTTCTCCGACTTCTTCCGCGTCTTCTTCGGCGAGGACGTGGCGGCCAGCGGGACACGCCCGACGACCGGTCGCGGCTCGCCTGCGCCGGGCGGCGCGATGGGCTTCGACGACATCCTGGCCGGGATGGGAATCGATGGGCGGACGGCCCGTCCGGCGGGAGCGACGGGGCACGCGGCGCCACGGACAAAGGCCGCGCCAAAGGCCGTCCACGAGGCGACGGCCGAAATCACCCTCGACGAGGCTTACCAGGGCACCACGCGCCTGGTCGAGGTTGACGGCAAGCGGCTGGAGATCACCATCCCCAAGGGCGCCGAGACCGGCACCCGCATCAAGTTGACCGGGCGCGGACCGGCCGGCGGCGACCTCATCGTCGTCGTCCGCATGTTGCCCGACAGCCGTTTCACCCGACGCGGCGCCGATCTCGAACGAGACCTGCCCCTGACCCTCGAGGAAGCACTGCTCGGAGACGAGGTCCCTGTCGAAACCCTCAAGGGCCGGGTCCTGCTGAAGATCCCGCCGGGGACCCAGACCGGCCGGACCTTCCGCCTCTCCGGCCGAGGGATGCCCCGGTTCAAGGGCGAGGGCTATGGCGACCTGTACATCAAGTCCCGCCTCGTCCTTCCGACAGCTCTGTCCGAGGAGGCGACGACCGCTGCCCGATCGTTCCTCGTTCTCGCCGACCAACCAAACCCACGCCGCGACGACTGACGGCCGCACGATCCAAGAGAGAACCTGAGATGCAACTCGATCGCTTCACCGAGAAGGCCCAGGAGGCCATCGTCGCCGCCCAGGCCTTGGCCCAGCGGCTCGACAGCCCCGTGCTCGACGCCGAACACATCCTGTCCGCGCTCATCGAGCCGGACGACGGCATCCCGGCCGAGACGCTCCGCCGGCTCGGCGTCGACCTGCCCGCGTTCCGCGGCGAACTGGCGGCCATCCTCGCTCGCCGGGCCAGGATCAAGGGCGGCTCGCTGTCGCTCGATCCGCGCGCCCGCCGGACCATCGAGCGGGCCGCGGCCGAGGCCAAGCGTCTCGGCGACGAATACGTCTCGACCGAGCATCTCCTGCTCGGGATCGCCGAGGTCGGAGGCGAGGGCCAGGCCCTGCTCGACGGCCATGCCGCGGGGCGCGAGGCACTTCTCCAGGCACTCGCCAGCGTGCGTGGCGGCCAGCGGGTCACTTCGCCCAACCCGGAGAGCACCTACGCCGCGCTCGAGAAGTACGGCCGCGACCTGACGACCGAGGCGCGCGCCGGCCGACTCGACCCGGTCATCGGCCGCGACGACGAGATCCGGCGGGTCATCCAGGTCCTGTCGCGCCGGACCAAGAACAACCCCGTGCTCATCGGCGAGCCGGGCGTCGGCAAGACGGCGATCGCCGAGGGGCTTGCCCAGCGCATCGTCCGCGGCGACGTCCCCGAGGGCCTCAAGGACAAGCGGGTCGTCTCACTCGACCTCGGCGCGCTCATCGCCGGCGCCAAGTTCCGCGGCGAGTTCGAGGAGCGGCTCAAGGCCGTCCTCAAGGAGATCAAGGACGCCGACGGCCAGGTCATCCTGTTCATCGACGAACTCCACACTGTCGTCGGGGTCGGCGCGGCCGAGGGCGCGATGGACGCCTCCAACCTGCTCAAGCCGATGCTCGCCCGGGGGGAACTGCATACCATCGGCGCGACCACGCTCGACGAATACCGCAAGCACATCGAGAAGGACGCGGCCCTCGAGCGGCGCTTCCAGCCGATCCTCATCGACCAGCCGTCGGTCGAGGAGACCATCAGCATCCTGCGCGGCCTGCGCGAGCGATACGAGGTCCACCACGGCGTCCGGATCACCGATTCGGCGCTGGTCGCCGCGGCGACCTTGTCCGATCGTTACATCTCGGAACGCTTCCTCCCTGA
>JANMBS010000151.1:0-3610 GCA_031360525.1 Thermomicrobiales bacterium | reverse complement strand
GCGACGGTGTGGGGAACGCTCGCGTCCTTGTTGTCGAACTCGATCTGGAACGGCGTGCCGGCGGGAGCGGACAGGGATGACTGTTCGTAGGCCACGTTGCTGGCACTGACCTGGAGGGTCACGCCGCTCCCTCCACTTGGTGCTGGCGGCGGCGTCGCATTCGTCTCGGCGATCCGGGCCTGGAGCCAGGCGTCGAAGTCGGCCGGGGCCATGGCATGGACCTCGAAGAGCATGATCCGGTGCCCGGTGCCGCACAGTTCGGCGCATTGCCCGCGGAAGGTCTGGCCGGCGTCGGACGCGTTGACCTTGAAGTCGAACTGGTTGGCCCGACCCGGCACGACGTCACGCTTGAACAGGAACTGCGGGACGTAGAAGGCATGGATGACGTCCTGGCTGGTCAGGCTCAGCCGGACCGTCCGCCCGGCCGGCACGGCCATGCCGCCGCCCTCGCCGGTCGGCAGGCTCTGGGTGTAGAGGACGGTCTGCCCGTCCGCCGACAGGTAGTCGAACTGCCACTGGAACTGCCCGGCCACGGCCCGGATCCTCGTCTCCGGGTTGGCCGCCGAGGTATCGACCGCGTTGAGCGTCTGCCACGACAGGACGAACAGGACGACGACGATCAGCGACGGCACGACCGTCCAGATCAGTTCGGCCACGTTGTTGCCGTGGGTCTGCGCCGGCAGGGCGTCGTCGCCCGGCTTGCGGCGGTAGCGGATGACCGTCCAGATGATCAGCCCCTCGACGACGATGAAGATGGCCACCGCGATCAGGAAGACGATCGTGTACAGGTCGCGGATCTGCGCACCCTGGCTCGTCACTGCGATCGGCGGAAAGAGCCCGGTGACGAAGATGTGGCCGGCGTCGAGGAGGTTCACGCCGAGCCCGACCAGGATCAGGCTCAGGCCGATGATGGCGGCGCCGACAGCGAGAGCGAAGATCGCAGTCTGGGAGGTCCGCGACCTGGGGGAGCTCGACATCAAGGTCCTCGAGATGGGCAGCGCGCCCTGCACGTGGCGCGACGACCGGTGACTCAGCAGGCGCGTCCGACCGCCCAGGGTCGAACCGCGGCCATTCTACCCGGAGCGCCGTCGTCTCGCGCGCTCAGGATGGATCGGCGGGCAAGTCCCGGCGACCGCACCGCCCGTTCATGCGACCATCTCGGAAATGAGTCGACAACGCGTCATCCGAGGCACCGTGGCGGGGGGCTGTGGGCTCGTGGCCATCCTCGCCGCCGCCGGCCCGGTCCTGGCCCATGGCCCCGCCCCGACCGAGGCGCCGACCCCGGCATCGCTGCTGTTCGGCTGGACCTGGCAGCCGATCCCGACCCTCGCCATCGCGGCAGCCGTTGTCTGGTGGCTGTGGGCGATCCGCCGGGTCGATGCAGCCCACCCCGGGAACCCAGTCCCGCGGCGGCGGACGGTCGCCTTCCTGGCCGGGATGCTGGCCCTCGCCTTCGCGCTGGTATCCGGCATCGAGCGCTACGACACCAGCCAGTTCTCGATCCACATGCTCCAGCACGTCCTGCTGATGCAGGTCGCGGCGCCTCTCCTGGCGCTTGCGGCGCCGGTCACGCTGGTCCTTCGACTGGGTTCGGCCGAGACCCGCCGCCGATGGCTCCTGCCGCTGCTCCATTCCCGGGTCGCGGTCTTCCTCGCACACCCGGTCGTGGCCTGGGTGTTGTTCGCGGCGATGATGTGGGCGACCCATTTCTCGCCCCTGTTCAACGCTTCGCTCGAGGATCCGGTCGTCCACGACCTCGAGCACGTGCTGTTCCTGACCGGAGCGCTGCTGTTCTGGTGGCCGGCGGTCGCTCTCGACCCCGCGCGGTGGCGTATGAACCACCCGGCTCGGATCGGCTACCTGTTCACGCAGATGACCCAGAACACGTTCCTGGCGGTTGTCATCCTCAACGCGATGACCGTCCTCTATCCGCACTACGCGACGCTCGTTCGGCCGTGGGGCATGAGCCCGATCGAGGACCAGCGCCTGGCCGCCGGGATCATGTGGATCGCCGGCGATGCGATCTTCCTGAGCGCTATCCTCGCCGTCGTCGCAGGCTGGATGCGGGCCGAGGCACGGAACGAGGCCCGCGAGGACCGCCGCGCCGGCGAAGAGTTGACGCAGATCCGGATCCGCGAGGGGCGGCTGGCCGAGCGCCTGGCCGAGGAGCGCGGGGAGACGGGCCAGTAGATCTCGCCCGGGACGCGGGGCTCAGATGTGTCTGGCAGGCACCATTCACGCGACCAGCGCGTCGCGGACAGTCCCTCACCGCATAAATGTGCGCCGCAGTCACCGGACGGCGGTCGGGGAGACTGATCCGGACTTCGCCGGGTGCGTTCGAACTTCCAGTGGTGTTTGGCAAGCCCCACAAGGCCTCAGCCTTCGGGCGGGATCGGCGCGTCGAGGTACTCGCGGTAGCGCTCGGGATCGACGTTGCCACCGCTGACGACGGCCACCACTGGGCCATCGACCCGGTCGAGGCTCAGCTCGGCGGCATGGAACGCCATGGCCGCGATGCCCAGCGCGCCCGACGGTTCGACGACGAGCCGGCTTCGCTCGGCGGCGAGGCGCACGGCCGCGGCGATCTCGGCCTCCGAGACCGTGACGATCGAATCGAGGTGCGAGCGCAGGTGAGCGAACGTCCGGGCACCGAGCGCCTGGGTCCGCGTCCCGTCGGCGATCGTCCGTGACACCAACTCCGCCGGCCAGGCGACGATCTCGCCGCGCTCGAGCGAATCGCGAGCGTCGGCCGCGAGCTCCGGTTCCACGCCGATGACCCGGACGCTGGGCCGCAGGGCCGCGATCGCGGTCGCGATGCCGCTTGCCAGTCCGCCGCCACCGACCGGGACAAGGACGACAGCCACGTCGGGGAGGTCCTCCGCGATCTCGAGCCCGACTGTGCCCTGGCCGGCGATGATCCGGTCGTCGTCGAACGGCGGGATGACGGCCAAGCCGCGTTGCGCGGCGATCTCCTCCGCGACCCGCTGGCGTTCGTCGCTGGCCGTCCCGACCACGATGATCTGCGCCCCGTCGGCGGCGACGCGATCGCGCTTGATCGCCGGCGCGTCAGACGGCATGACCACGACAGCGGGGGCGCCCAGCAGGCGGGCGGCCCGGGCCACTCCCTGTGCGTGGTTGCCGGACGAGTAGGTGATGACGCCGCGGGCGAGTTCGTCGGGCGAGAGCGATGCGACCGCGACGTACGCGCCGCGCAGCTTGAAGGCGCCGTTCGGCTGGAGTGATTCGGCCTTGAGATAGCGCCGAGCGTCGGGCGATCCGAACGGGACGAGCGGCGTCCTTGTCGCGATCCCGCGGAGGCGATCCGCGGCGGCCCGGATGTCGTCGAGCGTGACCAGTGGCGGCGCGGCCTCGGCTGTCACCAGGACCTCATCGCTCGCGGGCGGCGAGTCGCTGGCAGTCGATGCAGCGAGCGGCCCACGGAAGCGCCTCGAGCCGCTCGGGCGCGATCGGGTTCCCACATCGGACGCATGCGCCGAAGGTGCCAGCGTCCAGCCGCCCGAGAGCCTCGTCGACCAGCACCAGCTGGTGGTCCGAGCGGTCGCGCAGCGCGAGGTCGCGTTGCTGGGCGAAGACCTGGCTGGCAGCCGCG
>JANMBS010000147.1:0-1534 GCA_031360525.1 Thermomicrobiales bacterium | reverse complement strand
TGACCGCGCGCGAGATGACCGGGGTGGGCTTCTTCACGACCCTCGCCATTGCGAACCATGTCCCGCCTGCCCCGGTGAAACCAGGGAGGATGCACCTTGGCGACGTGACGGCGACGATCGAAGGCTTGGAGCATGGGGCAGGGTTCGTGCTTTTCGTTCAAGACGGGGTTCTGGACTTTCTCGAGGGTTACTCGTTCGACGAACCGTGGCCCGATGCGATTGTCAGCTACGAGGTCACCGCCGGAGGCGTCACGCACCTCGGCGGAGCCGAATCCGACATTGAGCAGGTCGACGCAGGTTGGGATCGCTCTGGTGACATTCCCGAACACTGAGTGACGTCGCCGTCCCGTCGCCGGATGACCCTACCCTGACGTAGTGTTTCAATATGCGCCATCCGATGCTCCGCAGGGCGGTTCGACGTGCACGGCCCTTCGCCATCCTTGCCGCGATCGCCGTCGCTCTGGGGCTGGCCGGGTGCATGGGAAACGCCGACGATCAGGCCAAGCTGCAGCGGCAGGCCCGTGCCGCCCTCGCGCGATGGGCAGACGCGGTTGCCGCTGCGGGAGGCCCGTCGCAGATCGTCCTTGTCGGCGAGTTGACCGGCCAGGTCGGCGATTGGGAGCCCGCGGTCGGCGACAACAACAAGCGCGCGCTAATGGCCGGGCTGGTCGAGGCGCCCGCCGACCTCCCAGCGGCGGCGCCGCCGGATGGCGAGGTACGGTGGCAGGACGGAACGACCGCGTCCGTGCCATTGATGTCCGCGCGGCGGGTCGTGACCGCGATCCAGGGGGCCGACACGGAGCCCTGCGGCGACGACTGTGTCCCACTTCGGATCACGGCCTCACGGCTGACCACCGGACCGATCGCGACGAGTCACGGAATCGCAACGGCGCCGATATGGGAGCTGACCCTGGAGGGAACCGCGGTTCGAATGACCCACGTGGCGATCGCCGACCCCGTCACCGTCGTGCCGCCGCCCTGGGACCCCAACGATCGGCCCGTCGGCATCGCGATCGAATCGGCCAGCGGCTCGGTCGGAGGGCGCGAGCTCACGGTCGCCTTCGTCGGGGCGCCGCCGGGTGATCAGCCGTGCGGCGAGGATTACACCGCCGAGGCGGTCGAGTCCGAACTGGCGGTTGTCGTCATCGTGACGCGTCATCCCCACGTGACGATCGGGGCTTGCACGTCCGTCGGGGCACCGCGAACCGCTACGCTCGAGCTAGCCACTCCGCTCGGCGAACGGACAGTGCTCGAAGTACAGCAGGGCCTCCCGGTTCTCATCGTCCTGACCCGCTGAGGAGATCCGGGCGCCGGAGCAGATCGCGCTGCTGCCGCTCGACACCGACTGGCACGAGTCGACCGACCACGAGTTCGAGCATCTCTACCCGCGCCTGGCTCCGGGTGGGGTCCTCATGATCGACGACTACGGGTGGTGGCAGATCTCCCGCGACGCCACCGAGGGGTTCTTCAAGCGGCCCTGCGAACCGCTGCTACTGATCTGAATGGCGAGCCGGCGGGTGGCCGTCAAGCCCCG
>JANMBS010000120.1:0-4733 GCA_031360525.1 Thermomicrobiales bacterium | reverse complement strand
TGACCTCGAACGGCTGCGCCACGAAGGTCTGGATGACGAAGAAGATGACCGCTGTCAGGACGAGCGTCTCGACGATCTCGATGACGAGGCGGCGGACGCCGCCGCCGGCGTCAGGCACGGCCGGACGACCAGCGGTGTCGGGATCCGAAACGACTTCCCCAGGGAGCGGCAGACGCTGGACGACCTCGTCGCCGGGCCGGGTCACCCTATTTCGTCAGCCACGATGCCCGAGGCGACACTGCCACGACCCTCGGCCCGAGCCCGTGCCAGGCCGTCGGTCGCGGCGGCGATGAGCGCCGCCGCATCCGTCCCATCGATGGGAAATCGAGCCACGCCGGCCGAGACCGTGATCTGCCGGCCGCCGACCGGGGTGAGAGCCGCAATCCCGTCGAGGATCCGCCGCGCGACCATGGCACCGGCCGAGCCGGGCGCTACCAGCACGAATTCGTCGCCGCCGATCCGACCGACCGTGTCGACCAGCCGGACCGATTCCGCAAGGACCGCGGCGACCCGGCGCAGCACGTCGTCGCCGGCTTCATGGCCGCCCGCCTCGTTCGTCGCCCGGAAGTCGTCCACGTCGAACATCGCGAACGAGACCTCGCTGCCCTGACGACCGGCTCGTGCCAGTTCGAGTTCCAGGACGCGGCCGACGGTGCGCTCGTTGGCGAGACCGGTCAACGGGTCGGTGTGGGCCATCCGCTCGAACCACTCGGAGCGCTCGGCGGCGGTCGAGGCGAGGCGCGTCCGGTCGATGGCGAGTGCGGCCAGCGTGGCCAGTCCGGTCAGCGTCTCCTGCTCGAGCGGATCGAGCGCGCGCGGAACCGGCCAACCGAACCCGATCGACCCGAGCACCGTGTCGACGCCCCCGCTGGCGACGACCAGTGGAAGGTAGGCACCGATGAAGCCCGAACCGTCCGCCGCTGTCGCCTCGCGGTCGAAGGTCGCGAGGCGAGTGGCGGCCGCCGCCGTGAACGGATCGGCCGGGTCGGCGACGGCACTCGACAGCAGGGCCTCGGCGTCGGTGTCCATCCCGTGCGACGCCACGAGCTGGAGGCCGGGCCGGTCCGGGTCGGAGACGAAGATCGCGCCCATCGATGGCCCGAGGCCGGCGACGGCCGCGGCGAGCACGCCATCGAGCATGGCCTCCAGAGTGCCGGCGCCGGCGACGGCGTCGATGGCCGAGGCGAGAGATGCGCGGGGGTCGCTGGTCTGTCTGTCGATCGACACGAAGCACTCCTGCACGCGTTCAGGTGGTCGGAGGGCGCATCGTACACCCGGCGTCCTCCACCTCGGCCCCACGCCCGCGTGCCGGGGACCGTTGACCCCGGTCGCTCGCCGCCGCGATACTCTGCGGGTGAAGCTCGTCGTCGCCATCGTCCATAACGAGGATGCCGGGAACCTCGTCAGCGCTCTGCTCGATAAGGAGTTCCGAGCTACCCGACTCCAGAGCTCCGGCGGCTTCCTCAAGCAGTCGAACGCGACGATCATCCTCGGCGTCGAGGACGCCGACGTCGACGAGGTGATGGGCATCGTCCGCACCAACTGCACGTCGCGCACGCAGGTCGTGAACCCGATGCCGCCGATCATGGAACCGGGCGAATTCTTCATGCCCTATCCGCTCGAGGTCGAGGTCGGCGGCGCGACCGTGTTCGTCCTTCCGGTCGAACGATTCGAGCGACTTTGAGCCTGGCGACGCTGTCGTGGGTCGATGCCCTCGAGCCGGACGCTCCGGACATCGTGGCGGCCTGGCGCGGGATCGAGACGGGCGAGTTCGTCAGCGTCCGGCGCGAGGTGCGGCATCGGGCGGGCGAGGGCAGCACAGACCGGATCGTCGCCCAACTCGCGTCCCTGGCGACGGCACTGGCGGCGTTCGTCGCGGCGGCCTCGGAAGAGATGCTCCAGGCCCCGGGTGGGGAGGAGGACTGGAACGTGGTCCAGGCGATCGGCCACACCTGCGACTCGCGCGCCGGCCTCTGCCTCGCGGCCGGGTTGGCCGCCGCGGGCCGTTTCCCAGCCGACGCGCCGACGGTGGTGCCGGGCATCCCCGGCGCGCCGGACGCCGATCGCGCGACACTCCTGCGCAAGATCGCCCAGAGCCAGCGCCTCATCGAGCGATCGGCACGGACCGTGGCTGGCCACGAGACAGAGCCCTGCCCATTGGTCCACCCCCAGGTCGGCCGGTTGCGCTGCGGGGAGTGGTTGCTCTTCGCCGGCGTCCACGACCTGATGCATCTCGAACAGCTCCACGACCTCGCCGGTCGTACCCAACCGGAAGGTCCGCCCCCATGAGCCCGTTCCGCCCCGACCTCATCGATTGCTGGATATTCCGCGTCGGCATGACCGCCCGTGGCGTCGAACGTCCGGAGATCCTGCTCATCCGGCGGTCACCCGGACGGATCCTGCCCGGCCTGTGGCAATGCGTCTCCGGCTCGCTCGAAGCCGGCGAGCGGGTGACGGCTGGGGCTCTTCGCGAGCTGGCGGAGGAGACCGGCTTCGGGCCTTCAGAGATCGAGGCGTTCTACGACCTCGACCTCGTCAACCAGTTCCACGAACCGTCGGTTGACGGGATCGTGACGGCCGCGGTCTTCGCGGTCCGCCTCCGGACCGACGCCGAGCCGCGCCTCTCGTCGGAGCATGACGCCTCCAACTGGCACGACCTCGAGGAGGCGCACCAGCAGGTCATCTGGCCGGGCTATCGGGCCGCCATCGAGCGGATCCGCGACGACCTGTCCGACCCAGAACGGGCCGGCTGGTTCGAGCTGACGCTCGAGGGCGAGCGGGCAGGCACCTACCGCGGGCAGCCGAAGCTGACGCGCTGGTAGACTCGGGACGCACCACGGAGCACGCTTGCGGGCGTGCGGCGTCACAAGAGGAGCACGTGATCGAGCGAACCGGGATCTCCTCCATCACCGAGCCGTCCGGTCCCGCGCAGCGCCGCGTCTTCCATTCCAAGGTCGACACGATTCGCCCGACCTACGGCTTCGAGGACGTCTCGCTCGCACCCGGCACCGACACCATCGAGCCGTCCGACGTCGATCTCGCCCAGAGCCTGTGCGGCATCGACCTGGCGATCCCGATCCTGGCCTCCGCGATGGACGCGGTCGTCGACGCCCGGATGGCCGGCGCGCTGGCCCGCCTCGGCGGCCTGGCGATCCTCAACCTCGAGGGCGTCCAGACTCGCTATGACGATCCCGACGCGGTCCTCGAGCGTTTGGCCAGCGCAGCCGACAGCGACGTCCAGGAGCTGCTCGCCGAGGTCTACCGCCAGCCGATCCGCGAAGAGCTCATCGCAGCACGGATCGAAGAGATCCACGCGACTGGCTCCAAGGCCGCCGTGGCGGCCACGCCCGGTGCGGCCCGTCGCTTCGGGCCGTTCTGTGCCGAGCACGGTGCGGACCTCTTCCTCGTCCAGAGCCAGGTCTCATCCGCCCGCCACCTCGCGACCGGGTACGACCCCCTCTCCCTCGCCGAGTTCACGCGCTACATGCCGATCCCGGTCGCGGTCGGCAACACGACCAACGCCGAGGCGGCCTTCGCGCTCATGGAGCAGGGCGCGGCCGCCGTCTTCGTCGGCGTCGGGCCGGGCGCCGCGTGCACGACCCGCGAGGTCCTCGGCATCGGCATCCCGCAGGTCACGGCCATCAGCGACGTCGCCGCAGCACGGGACGCATTCCTGGCCGAGACGGGGCGGTACGTGCCGGTCGTCGCCGACGGCGGGATGCGCCGCGGTGGCGAGCTGGCCAAGGCGATCGCCGCCGGCGCCGACGCGCTGATGCTCGGGTCGCCGCTGGCCCGCGCCGAGGAGGCACCCGGTCGCGGCACGAACTGGGGGATGGCCGCGCCGTCACCGACGCTGCCGCGCGGGACCCGGATCAAGGTCGGGACCGTCGGGACGCTCGAGCGGATCCTGCTCGGCCCCGCGCACGTGACCGACGGGTCGGAGAACCTCGTCGGCGCCCTTCGCCAGTCGATGGCCGCGCTGGGTGCCCGGACGATCCCCGAGATGCAGCGGGTCGAGATGGTCTATGCCCCGGCGACACAGACCGAGGGCAAGTCCTGGCAGCGGAGTCGCTGAGTGACCCCCCGACCGCAGCGGGCCCGGACGGCGGCCGCCGTGGCAGCCGAGCCATCCTGACGGCCGACGGCCCGACCCCGACCGACCGTGGCGCCATGGAGGACGAGCTGGTCGCCACCGGTCGCTTCGTCCGGATCGAGGCGCGCGGCTCGAGGAGCGGGCTTGAGCGTCCGGTGACGGTCGGGTTCGTCGATGATCAGGATGGATCCGGAGCGATCCTGGTCGCCGCCACGGCGCCCGACTCCGCGTGGGCGCGCAACCTTCTGGCGGATCCGGCCTGTCACGTGCGCGTCGGCGACCGGTCGTTCGACGCGATCGCCGAGCCGCTCGACCGCGCCGCGCACGCGAGCGCGATCCGCGACCTGATCCTCCGCTACGGGACGCCGGCCGAGGGACTCGGGCACGGGCCGTCGTTCCGTCTCAGGCCGGTCGGGGAGGACCAGCGATGACGGTCTCGGTCGACATCGAGACACGCATCGATCGGCCGGCGGCCGAGGTCTTCGCGGCATTGACCGACGTCGAGCGCTACCCGGACTGGCTGGTCGCCTCGGGGATCGTCCGTGTCGAGCGGCTCGATTCAGGTGCGCTGAGGAGCGGTTCGCGGCTCGGCGATCGCGTCGAACGACCGGTCGCCGACGCGCACGTGACAGGCCGGATC
>JANMBS010000063.1:0-2540 GCA_031360525.1 Thermomicrobiales bacterium | reverse complement strand
GCTGAGGTTGCTTCCGGCGCCCGAGCCGAACTTGAAGAGCATGGCTTCTGTCTTGGCCAGGTCCATGATCGACGACATGGTGTCCTCGACCGAGTTGATGAAGCAGGCCGAGCACTGGGGCTTCTGCTCGATGCCGACGTTGAACCAGACCGGTGAGTTGAACGCCATCTTCTGGTGGACGATCAGGTGGGTCAGCTCGGCCTTGAAGGTCTGGAGGTCAGCGTCGGTCGCGAAGTAGTGCTGGGTCTCCGCCCAGGCGGTGATCGTGTTGACGACGCGATCGATCAGCTGGCGGACACTCGTCTCGCGCTCTGGGGTGCCGAGGTGGCCGCGGAAGTACTTGCTGACCACGACGTTGGTGGCGAGCTGGCTCCAGAAGTCGGGGACCTCGACATCCTTCTGCTCGAAGACGGACTTGCCGGATTCGTTGGCGATCCCGGCGGTCCGGTACTCCCAGGTGATCTCGTCGTAGGGATGGATGTCCGGGCGGGTCCAGCGGCGCTCGAAGGTGAGGCCACGGACCGGGGTCTTGCCGTCGGCCTGTGTGCCGTCGAAGGAGGCTCCATACGGGCCGGCGTGGCGATGCTGAGTCTTGGCGGTCGCCCGGTCGGCCTTCGCTGCGGTCTTCGCGTCCATGACCGGACTGCTGTTGCCAAGGCCTCGAGCCATCTGTCTGTCTCCTCCGTCATGCCGATCGCGGGGTAGCTGCCGCATCGTCCGTTCCGTCGCTGCTACCGGATGTCCTGGGGGCCGCTCCGGGCCGGCGGATGGGGCCGGCAGGGAACGCAGGTGGGCCTCTCGGTTCGATCAGTCGACTATGAAACTGTACGCCGCTGATCGCCCCGAGTCAACCCTGAAAACACAACATGTAGTGGTGGTTCTCGTTGGGTGAACGCTACATGTGGTGTTTTGCCCTGTCCACGCTTGGGGCGGTGATTTCCACGCTCGGGGGCGGGTCGTCCACGGGTCTTGGCGAGTTGTCCACCGGTCGGGGTGGGGTTGTACCGGGGTTGTCCACCGAATCGGAAGCGAACGGGTGAGCGGTTTTCGGGCGGCTCGTCCGTCAGGCCGCCGGGCGCTCGTAGACGGCGAGTTGCCAGATCAGTGTCGTCCGATGGAGGCGCCTGACCAGGCCGTGGCCGGTGAGGATCGCATCGACATCCGCAGTCCGATGGAGATAGGTGCGGAAGGGCGACCGCGACAGGCGGAACCCGAGGTTCAGCAGCGCGATCGCGAGCCGGGCGAGCCGTGTGTAGCGCGGGTAGACGAGCCCGTAGCGGCCCTTCGCCAGAGCAGCCGACCGATGGACCAGTGACGTCATGTCGGCGTAGCAGCAGATCACCCGGTCGAGCGCGACGACGTCGGCAGGTTCGATGACGTCGGCGAGCGCCACGAAGTCGCCAACGCGGTACTCGACTCGGTCGGCGTGACCCTGCCGTTCGGACTCCTCGCGGGCAGCCAGGACGTAGGCACGGGAGGCGTCCACGTCCACCGCCGTCGCGGCACCCACCTCTAGAAGCCCGTGATGCACCGCCCCTACGCCGCCACCGATCTCGAGGACCGACCGCCCCTCGATACCTCCGGCCGACAGGACCTCGATCAGGGCCTGGGTCAGGCCCGTGGGTCCGTTCCGACGGTAGTCACGCAGGTCGTCCTCGGCGTGACGGGCGTCGAACTGGCGGTCGAACGCGGAGTTGCCTGGCGGGCAGCAGTTCATAGCGTCGATCGTATCAGTGGTCGGTCACGCGGCTGACGTGGTCCGTCGACTTCGTGACATGCCACGGTCCGCGCGGAATAATGCCCGAACCATGACGACCGCAGGCCACCCGAAGGCGACGTCCGTCCCGGCGTCACTGGACCCGACGGACGGGCCCCTCACGTTCGACGAACTGGCGCTTGCCTTCCGTAACCGCGGCATGCCGCTCGAGGCCATGCGTTACGACTTGACGCCCACCGGCCTGCACTACCTCGTGGTCCATTTCGACATCCCCGAGGTGGATGTGGCGACGTGGCGTCTGGCCATCGGCGGCCACGTGGACCGGCCGCTCGAGCTGACCATCGACGACATCCGCCGGCGCCCGAGTGTGACCCTGCCAGTGATGATGGAATGCGCAGGAAACGGCCGCGGTCGGTTCGAGCCGCGACCGATGAGCCTGCCCTGGCTGGACGAGGCGATCGGCACGGCCGAGTGGACCGGGACGTCGCTCTGGCCGCTGATCGAGGAGGCGGGCCCGACCAGCGACGCGATCGAGCTTGTCTTCCGGGGCGCCGACCGCGGGTTTCAGAACCAGGACGAGCATGACTACGGCCGCTCCCTCAGCCTCGCCGACGCGCGGCGACCCGAAGTGATGCTCGTCTACGCGATGAACGGCGAACCACTCCAGCCGCAGCACGGCTTCCCATTGCGGCTTCTCGTCCCGGGCTGGTACGGGATGACCAGCGTCAAGTGGCTTCATTCGATCGAGGCCGTCCGCGAGCCGTTCGATGGCTACCAGCAGGCCGTCGCCTACCACTACAAGCGCGACGCCGACGACCCCGGC
>JANMBS010000400.1:0-3147 GCA_031360525.1 Thermomicrobiales bacterium | reverse complement strand
CAAGTCGGACCTGGCCGGACGCGTCGTGCGGGTCGTCCCCGACAGCGGGGCCCTGGTCAAGGCGAAGCAGCCGCTCATCGAGGTGGAGCCACTGTGAGCACGCCGATCCGGAACGCCCACGTCAGCGGCTGGGGCCGCTACGCCCCGGCCCAGGTCCTGACCAACCACGACCTCGAGGGGATGGTCGACACGTCCGATGAATGGATCGTGTCGCGGACGGGGATCCGCGAACGCCGGGTCGCGGCAGCCCACGAGACGACGGCCTCCATGGCGGCCGTGGCCGCGATGCGGGCCATTCGCACGGCCGGGATCGAGCCCGACGACATCGACCTGATCCTGCTGGCGACGCTCACCCCCGACTACTGGATGCCGTCGACGGCGGCCCTCGTCAAGGAGGCCATCGGCAACACCAAGGCCGCCGCGATGGACGTGGCCGCGGCGTGTTCCGGGTTCGTCTACGCCTACTCGACGGCCCACGCATATATCACGAGCGGGATGGCCAAGCATGTGCTCGTCATCGGCGCGGAACTGCTGACTCGCTTCCTCGACTACACGGATCGGAACACCTGCATCCTGTTCGGCGACGGGGCGGGTGCCGTCGTCCTGTCGGCATCCGACCAGCCCGGTGGGGGACTCGGCATCGAGTTGACGACCGAGCCGCAGGGTGCCTACATGATCTGGCTGCCGGCCGGCGGCGCGAAGAGCCCGCCCTCGGCCGAGACCGTCGCCCGGGGCGAGCACTACGTCCGGATGGAGGGCAAGGAGACGTACCGGTTCGCGACGCGGACGCTGGCGACGACCGCGCTCGCCTCGATCGAAAAGGCCGGCCTCACGCCATCCGACATCGACCTGTTCATCCCGCACCAGGCCAACATCCGGATCATCGAGGCGGTCGCCAAGGGCCTCGACCTGCCGATGGAGCGGATGTTCGTCAACCTCGACAGGTACGGCAACACGTCCGCGGCGTCCGTGCCGATCGCTCTGGCCGAGGCGGTCAACGAGGGCCGGGTGAAGGTCGGCGACCGCATCGTCATCGTGGCGTTCGGGGCGGGCTTCACGTCGGGTGCCGTGACCATCGAGTGGACCGCCGACCCGGCACGCGGGATCGCCGGCGACGCTGCGGTCGACCCGGCCGACATCAAAGTCCGGCTGCCGGTCGACTGGGACTCCGTCGACCCCATCCCCGAGGCACTCGCCGAGCTGATGCGCCAGCCTGGAACGGTCGATGTCCCGCTCGATGACGTCGTCCCGGGCGAACCGGACCCGAAGCCCCAGGAGGTCAGGGCATGATCGATCTGAGTGGCAAGACCGCGCTGGTGACCGGCGGGTCGCGTGGGATCGGGCGGGCCATCGCGCTCCGGCTCGCGACGCAGGGCGCCGACGTGGGCTTCACTTACAAGGGCAACGCCGACGCGGCGGCCGAGACCGCCGCCGCGATCGAGGGGCTCGGTCGCACCGCGCTCGCCGTCCAGGGCGACGCGTCGCAGGCGGAGACCGCGGACGCGGTCGTCAAGACCGTGCTCGGTGCGTTCGGCAAGATCGACATCCTGGTCAACAACGCAGGGGTGACCCGCGACGACCTGATCATGCGGATGACGGTCGAGGCCTGGCGCGAGGTCCTCGAGACCAACCTGTATGGCGCGTTCTTCATGATCAAGGCAGTCACCCGACCGATGCTCAAGGCCAAGGGGGGCCGGATCATCAACATCACCTCGGTCTCCGGGCAGGCCGGGCAGATGGGCCAGGCGAACTACTCCGCGGCCAAAGCCGGGCTGATCGGGCTGACCAAGGCGACCGCGCGCGAGCTGGCCAGCCGCTCGATCACCGTCAACGCGGTCGCCCCAGGCTTCGTCCTGACCGAACTGACCCGGGATCTTCCGGATGCGCTCAAGAACGAGATCACGGCCCGGACGCCCCTGGGTCGGTTCGGCGAGACGACCGAGATCGCCGACGCCGTCGCGTTCCTGGCCAGCGATGAGGCAGCCTTCATCACTGGGCAGGTCCTCGCCGTCGATGGCGGCCTGGTGATGATGTAGGACCGGGCGTGGCCCAGGCCGTGGCCCGCGGTCGTCGGCCCACCCCGGCCGTCCTCGACACGGTTCGTGCCAAATGTGCCCCAGGTGACCGTTCGGCAAGGCTGAACCCGTGTTTCGCGCCAGTTCCGTGCATCAACATGCGTTCAGACCGCATCGCGACCGTATAGGTGGCTGGCGGCCGCATAGTCATGCAGGGCCCGCGCCGGGGCTCGCCTAACGGCCCCGGGGTGCGAATCTGGCACAAACGGGCGCCCGGGCCGCGGCCCGGCCCGACCGCGCCGACGCGGAACTGCCCGTCAGACACGGGCCACGACGCGTACCGGACCCCGCCAGACCGGATCCCGGCCCTCCCATGCTAGACTCCCGGCGAATTGACACCCTTGCCGGGCGAGGGGCGGCCGGCGCGTTCGCCCGCCCTGGCGACCTTCTTCTCGTTCCTCTGGCCGGGCCTCGGTCAGCTGTACGTCGGCGCACGACGTTCGGCGCTGATCTTCGGCCTTCCGCTCCTCGTGATCCTGGTCGTTGTCGCCCTCCAGGCGATCGCCAGTCCCGAGGGCATGCTCATCGGCCTGTTCACCCCGTCGACCGCACTGACGGTCCTGATCCTGGTCGTGCTGCTCGGCGTCTGGCGGCTCGTCTCGATGGGCGATGCCCTCACGGGAACCGGGCGTCGGGGCTCGTGGCGGCGGCCCATCCCGATCGCGACCTTCGTCGTCCTCGCCCTGTTCGTCATCTCGACGCATGCCGCGGCTGCGAGCCTGGCCTTGTCGTTCTATGACGCGGGCAAGGGCATCTTCGTCGGTGTCCAGGACCCTGATGTCGCCCCGCTGCCGAGCCTCGTCGCGCCGTCGGGGGGCGCCAGTACGGTCGATCCGGGCGCGACACCGTCATCCGAGCCGGTCACTCCGGCGCGCATCAACATCCTGCTGACCGGCATCGATTCCGACCAGGGCCGCGCACATGCCCTCAATGACACGATCCTCGTGGTCAGCCTCGATCCGACGAACGGCAACCTGGCGATGGTCAGCTTCCCGCGCGACTTGTCCCGGCTGCCGACGCCGAACGGCAAGACCTACAGCGGCAAGATCAACTCGCTGATGTCCTACGCAGA
>JANMBS010000053.1:0-9733 GCA_031360525.1 Thermomicrobiales bacterium | reverse complement strand
CTCGATCGTGACCAGGCCGGCCGTCCCGCCGTACTCATCCAGGACTATGGCGATGTGGATCTTGCGTCGCTGGAACTCGTGGAGCAGGTCGTCCACGCTCATCGACTCGGGGACGAAGACCGGGGTACGCAGGATCGATCGAAGCGACGGCCGTTCTGTGACCGACCCCTTGAGGAACGGCAGGAGGTCCTTGGCGTACAGGATCCCGATGATCTCGTCGATGGTCTCCTCGTAGACCGGGATGCGGCTGTGGCCACCGTCGATGACCGTGTCGATCGCCTCGTCCATCGACGCGGTCCCCCGGAGCGTGACCATGGCGATGCGCGGGACCATGACCTCGTGGATGCGCTGGTCGCCGAGCTCGATGACCGCCTGGATCATCTGCTCCTCCTCGGCTTCGAGGATCCCCTGCTCGCCACCGCGCTCGACGAGGATCGACAGCTCCTGGGTGCTCATCACCCCTTGCGCCTGATCGCCGGCGCCGAGCATTCGGGCGACGGTCGTCGTGATCGCGGTGAGGACGCGCACGAGCGGTCCGAGGATGCGCAGGAGCACTTCGATGAAGCCGCTCAGCCGGAGCGCGAAGGTCTCGGTGTGGGCGAGCGCAAGGCTCTTGGGCACCAGCTCACCGAAGACGATCGTGAACAGGCTCAGCACGAGGGTCACGATGATGAGCGCCAGAGCCTCCGACGAGGTACTGACGACCGGCCAGCCTGTCGACACGAACAGCTCCTGCAGGCTCGTGGTGAGATTGACCGCGGCATACGCCGAGGCGAGGAACCCGAGGAAGGTCAGGCCGATCTGGGTGACGGCCAGGAAGCGGCCCGGTTGGGCGATCAGGCTTTTGACCCGCTTGGCCGCGCGGTTGCCCTCCTCGGCCAGCTGATCGACGCGGGTCCGGCGGATCGTGACGAGTGCGATCTCCGCGGCCACGAAGACCCCCTCGAAGAAGGTCAGGATGACGATCACGAGGATCTGGAGGATGGTGTCCATCTAGCCGGCCACGTCGTCGGCGTGTGCGTCGGCGGCAGGTGCGGCGTCGCCCGGCGCCTGCGCCGCGTCGCCCTGTGCCTCGGCGGCGGGCCTCGGTTTCACCCGTTGTTCGCGGATGCGTGCCGGGACGCCGACCGCGAGCTTCCCGGCGGGGACATCGCGGGTCACGACGGCGCCGGCGCCCGTGCGCGCCCCAGGACCGACCTCGATGGGGGCGATGAGCATGGTGTCGACCCCGATGAACGCACCATCGCCGATGGTCGTCGCGTTCTTGTTCGTCCCGTCGAAGTTCGCAGTGATCGCCCCGGCCCCGATATTGACCCCTTTGCCGATCACGGCGTCACCGAGATAGCTCATGTGGTGCTGCTTCGAACCCGGACCGAGGTGGGTGTTCTTGAGCTCGGCGAAGTTCCCGACCGTCGCCCCGCGTCCGACGACGCTCCCCGGGCGCACGTGGCTGAACGGCCCGACCGTCGCGTCGTCCTCGACCGTCGCCGACTCGATGATGCTCGCCCAGACAGCGGCACTTGCCCCGATCGTCGCGTCGATGAGTTGGCTGCCGGCGCCGATGACGCTGCCCGCCCCGACGCTCGTCGCGCCTCGGAGGATCACGTTCGGTTCGAGGGTGACGTCGGGACCCAGCTCGACCGTCCAGTCGAGGTAGACCGTGGACGGGTCGCGCATCGTCACCCCGGCGCGCATGTGCGCCTCGTTGAGCCGGACCCGCATGCTCCACTCGGCGGCGGCCAGCTGCGATCGGTCGTTGATTCCGTCGAACCGGCCGTCGTCGTCGAAGGCCACCGCGGTCACGATCCGGCCATCCTCGCGGGCGAGCCGGACGAGATCGGTCAGGTACAGCTCGCCGGTCGCGACCGAGGGCGTCAGGGCGGCGATGCGGCGGCGCAGCCAGGCGGCGTCGAAGACGTACAGGCCCGCATTGATCTCGTTGCCTGCGAGGTCCTCGGGCTCGGCGTCGCGCGCCTCGACGATCCGTTCGACCGTCCCGAACTCGCTGCGGACGATGCGGCCCAGCTCGGCCGGCTCGGCGGCGAAGACACTTGCCAGCGCGATCGCAGCGTCGTCCTCACGCCGCGCCTCGAGGATGGCATCGAGGTCCGCTCCAGTCACGAGCGGGACGTCACCGGACAGGACGAGGATCTCGGTCGCCTCGTCGGGCACGATCCCGAGCGCGGCACCGACGGCATCCCCGGTGCCGCGCGGCTCGTCCTGGAGCGCGAAGACCGCGCGGTCGGCGAAGACGTCGATGAGCGCAGCCACGGGCGGCGAGAAGACGACGATCGGGCGTCCGCTGGCGGCGCCGTCGGCGGTGCTCGCCCAGGCGTCGAGGACAAAGGCCAGCATCGGGCGCCCGCACAGCGGATGGAGGACCTTGGGCGTGGCCGACCTCATCCGGGTGCCGAGCCCGGCAGCGAGCACGACCGCGGCCGTGCCGGACGCCCCCGCCCGGTCGGCCTTGGACTTGGGACTTGGGGGGTTCACGAGGGGCGGCGCCGTCGGGCGGCGGTCGTCGGGCGGTGGTCGCGCCCGGACCGAGCGAGGCCCGGCGCGAAGCAGTCAGCAGTCATCAGTGGGTCGGGGCATCGTAGGGGGGGCTCGTCGGGGGTGTCAACCGACCCGGGCGACGACCTCGATCTCAACCCGGGCACCCTTCGGGAGCGACGCGACGCCGACGGTCGAGCGGGCCGGCGGCGGATCGGTCACGAACCGGCCATAAATACGGTTGACGACCGCGAAGTCGGCCATGTCGACGAGGAAGATCGTGGTCTTGACGACGTCGCCCCATGAGGCCCCGGCCGCATCGAGTACCGCGGTCAGGTTGGCCATCACCCGCTCGGTCTCGGGTTCGATCCCGCCCTCGACGAGGTCCGCGGTCAGCGGGTCGAGCGCCGCCTGGCCTGCGCTGAAGAAGAAGCCGTCGGCGACGATGCCCTGGCTGTACGGGCCGATGGCGGCGGGTGCGCCCGCGGTCGAGACGGCGCGACGGGTCATGGTTCGGTTCCCTTCTGTCCGTGGCTGATGATGGCGCTGGCGACGACGAACGGGTCGGCCGATCCCGGTGGGTCGAGCCGGCCGTCGGCCAGGGCCGCCCGGACGATCTCTGCCGCGCCGACGGCGTCGGTCTCCGAAGGATAGAGCGCCCAGAGTGTCGGACCGGAGCCGGACAACCCGATCGGGCGCCCCAGCAGCCTGCTCAGGGCGCGCTTGAACGGGACCAGTGCCGGGACCACCAACGAGGTGGCGGGCAGCAGGTCGTTGGCCGAGGCGAGTACCCCGGCCCGGGCCACGAGGTTGTCGGTCGTCAGGCCCGAGCGCAGTTCCTCGGCGAGGTGCGTCGAGGACATCCGGACCGCGCCATCGCCGTGAGTCCGGATGGCATCGAAGGCGGCGAAGACATCGGGCGTCGAGACGGCGACGACCGGCGTGACCAGGACGACGCCGGGCGCTCCGTGGAGGCCGTTGAGCGGCGCGACTCGTTCCCCACGACCCTCGACGAGGGCCGGGCCGCCGGCCAGGAAGAACGGGACGTCCGACCCGAGACGCGCCGCGACGGCGAGGCGGGCGTGCTCGTCCAGTTCGGCGCCCCATGCCTCGAGCGCGCCGTCGAGGGTGGCCGCAGCGTCCGAGGAGCCGCCGGCCAGACCGGCCGCGACGGGGATCCGCTTGTCGAGCCGGGCGGCAAGTGCCGGTGCCGGCCCCACGCCGCCCGCCCAGCCCCCACCGACCGCGGCACGGGCGGCGGCCAATGCACGCAAAACGAGGTTGTCCTCGAGCGGCCCGGCGTCGAGACCGCTGACGTGAAGCGTGTCCCGGTCGCCGCCAAGGGGCGCCAAGCTGAGCCGATCGGCCAGGGTCAGTGGCACGAACACCGAATGCAAGGTGTGATAACCGTCCTCGCGGCGGCCCACGACGGCGAGCGTCAGGTTGAGCTTGGCCGGCGCGAGGCGCACGACCGGGGAGAGGCGGCGGAGGGGGTCCTGCACGGCGGTCATGGGATCACGCCGGTCTCGCGGCGGCGCGCCGGCCGCGTCCATCGGGGCCGATCGGGCCGAGGGCAGCATGGAGGGCGAGCCACTCCCCCACCGCGAGCGTCTGGGGACGCCGGTCGGGCTCGATGCCGGCGGTGGCGAGCGCCGCGGTCACCCGCCCGGCGTCGAGCGGGAGTTGGCGGGAGAGGACGTTGTGGATCATCTTGCGCCGCTCACGGAAAGCGGCCTGGACCAGGCGCCACATCTCGTCCTCGGAGACCGGGTCCAGGCGATCGTCGGCCGCGTACGGCTCGACCACGATGACCGCCGACTCGACCGCCGGTTCGGGCTCGAAGGCCGCCGCCGGGACCCCGAACGCGATCCGGACCCGGGCGTGGTACTGCACGAAGACCGACAAGTAGCTCATCTTCCCGGGCGGTGCCCCGATGCGCTCGGCGACCTCGCGCTGGACCATCAACACGAGCCGCTCCGGGCGTGGCGGCGCACCGAGCATGGCGTGGAGGATCGGGCTGGTGATGTGGTACGGCAGGTTGGCGACGACGTCGTAGGGCGATTCGACGAGGTGGGTCAGGTCCTGGTCAAGCGCGTCTCCCTCGATCAGGCGGAGCGAGTCGACGCCGTCGAACCGTTCGCGCAGGAAGGCGGCAAGGGCGCGGTCGAGCTCGACCGCGGTGACAACGGCATCGGCTGACAGCAGCCCGGCTGTCAGGAGGCCCAGGCCGGGTCCGATCTCGAGGACCCGGCGGCCAGGCGGTGGGTCGGCCTCGGCCAGGATCGCATCGAGCACTTCGGGGTCGGCCAGGAAGTTCTGCGAGAGCGAGTGGCGGGCGCGGATGCCGGCCGCCCGGAGCGTGGCCCGGACGGCGTCCGGATCGACGCGAGGAGCCGCCGATCGGCTCATCTTGCTGCCAACGGCAGTGAGGGCCGGGCATCCAGATCCAGTCCGGCCAGCTCGCCGGCGGCGAACCGCCGGGCTCCCGCGGCCCCGATCATCGCGCCGTTGTCGGTGCACAGCGCCGGTCGCGGCACGATCAGTGGCAGTCCACGGGCCTCCGCCTCGCCCGTCAGCCGTGCGCGAAGGACGCCGTTCGCCGCGACGCCGCCGCCCATCACGATCGAGCGTGCATCGGTCGCCTCGGCGGCCCGGATCGTCTTGGTCACGAGGACATCGACCACGGCGTCCTGGAAGCCCCACGCGAGCTCGGCCACCACGTCGTCGGGGAGCGGCGCCTCGGGGGCGTCCGCCAGGCCTGCGTCGGCGCGTGCCTCGGTGATGATCCGGCGGGCGGCCGTCTTGAGGCCCGAGAAGCTGAGATCGTACGAGTCGCCCAGCCACGCCCGCGGGAACACGCGGTCGTGAAGCGTGGCAGCCTCGGCTGCCCGGCCGATGGCCGGTCCACCCGGGTAACCGAGCCCCAGCAGGCGCCCGACCTTATCGAAAGCCTCGCCGGCGGCGTCGTCCAGCGTCGTGCCGAGGAGCCGGTAGGTCAGGTGATCCCGCATCTCGGCGATGAACGTGTGGCCGCCCGACACGACCAGTGTCACGAGCGGGAAGACCGGATCCGGGCGGTCCGCCTCGCCCGGGTCACGCAGCCACGCGGCATAGACATGACCCTCGAGGTGGTTGACCCCGAGCAGCGGCTTGTCGTTGACCCACGCCAGCGCCTTGGCGAAGTTGATCCCGACCAGAAGCGAGCCCGCCAGACCGGGCCCGTAGGTGACCGCCACGGCCTCGATGTCGTCCCATGTCGCTCCGGCGTCGGACCAGGCTTGGTCGAGCACCGGCACGATCCAGCGCAGGTGCGCCCGGGCGGCCACCTCGGGCACGATCCCGCCGGTCGATGCATGGAGCGCGACCTGTGACGCCACGACGTTGGCCCGGATCAGCCGGCCGTCCTCGATGAGCGCGATGCTGGTCTCGTCGCATGACGATTCGACGGACAGGATGAGCGCGCCGCTCACCGGCTTCCCCTCACGCGTCCTCCGACCCGGGCCGCGACGGAGCCGGCGCCGCATCGACGGCCGCGCGCAGCCGGGTGATCCGCTCGCGCGTGGCCGCGTCCGCCAGGGGCTCGGTGGTCATGATCAGGGCGTCCTCGCCGTTGTCGCTGTAGTAGCGCGGACGGAGGCCGACGGGCCGGAAGCCGAACTTCTCGTAGAGTCGCCGTGCCGGCAGGTTCGAAAGGCGGACCTCAAGGGTCGCCTCGTGCGCGCGGCGGTCGGCCGCCAGGTCGAGGAACGCGAGCAGGAGCCGCTCGCCGATGTGCTGGCGGCGCCAGTCCGGGTGGACCGCGAAGGTGATGATGTGGCCCTCGTCGACCATCAGCCACATACCGCCGTAGGCCGCGATCTCATCGTCGACCCGGGCCACGAGGTACTGGGCGAGGCGGTTGGTCTCGAGGTCGTTGCGGTAGGCCTCGGGCGGCCACGGCGCCTCGAAGCTCGCCCGTTCGATGGCGTGCACCTCGGGCAGGTCTTCGATCCGCATCGGTTCGATGCGCAGCCTCATCGGGGGTCGCGCGACCACGACACCTCCCCGGCTTCCGTGTGTACACCGCGCGGCAAGGTCACATAGTCAGGCACGAGCCCGGCGAGGTCGTCGACGTCCCCGGCGGCGAGGCGGGCCGCCCCGACGGCCAGGAGGGCGGCACCCAGCCCGGCGCGGGCAGTCTCTCCACGTTGCAGCGCACCGTCCGGAGCCCGGTCCGGGAGGTCGAGCGCGATGAGCGAGGCGTCGGCGGGGAGTTCGGGCTCCTCGCCCGCCCGGACGAGCTGCGCGGGCACCCCACGCCGGACGAGCAGCCGATCCGAGGATCCGGCCGGCAGCAGCAGGACGGCATTTGGTGGCGCTCCGACGAGCAGGGCGTCGGCGATCGGGACCCCGATGATCGGCACACCCAGGGCGTGGGCCAGACCCTTAGCGGTCGCGATCCCGACCCGCAGCCCGGTGAACGCGCCCGGTCCGGTCCCGACGACGATGGCCGCCGGCGAGGTCGGCGCGAGTCCGAGTCGTTCGAGCGAGGCGGCGATGGCCGGCAGGAGTGTCTCGCCATGGCGGTAGCCGGCCGGCCAGTCGGTCGTGTCGATGACGCCACCGGTCAATGTGCCGACCGCAACGACCACCCGGGTGGTGGCGCTGTCGATGGCAAGGATCGTGGTCCCGCGTCCTGCGCCGTTCACGGCACGACCTCGAGATATCGCCGCAGACCGATGCCGTTCGCCCTGATCGTGATCGAGCGTGGGTCGTCGCCAGCCCCGTCGATGATCACGTCGAGACGCTCGGCCGGCAGCGCGGCGCCGAGCCGATCCGGCCACTCGATGAGCGTGACCCCGGCAGACTGGCGATCGTCGATCAGCCCGCCGGCCAAGGCGTCGGTCGCGTCGGCGAGGCGGTACAGGTCGATGTGGAAGAGAGGCAGGCGTCCCTCGTACTCGGCCATCAAGATGAAGCTCGGCGAGGTGATCGTGTCGGTCACGCCGAGTCCCGCACCGAAGGCCTTCGCCAGGTGGGTCTTGCCCGCCCCGAGATCGCCCCACAGGCAGATGACGTCACCCCGGCGCGCGGCGCCGGCCAGCGCCTGCCCGAGCGCGGTGGTCGCGCTGGGATCAGGACTCACGAACTGGCGTTGCTGGTCGGTCGCGACGGTCATAGCAGCCCGAGCGTAGCGGATGCCGTTCATGACGACACGCCGCGAGACTCGCGCCGGGCAGTACAGAACGGCCGAAATGCAGCTCACACATCAAGTTCGGCTCGAACAAGCGTGGCGGTGGTCGAATCTGCAGAATCCTTCGAGGGCCGAGCGTGCAGAGCCTGGATTCGATGAGTCAGATGCATCGCGGGAGTGCATCGGGTGCCAACGCGCCCGCGCGCGTCCCGCGGCGCCCGCGCGAGTCCCGCAGCGCCGGTGCCGCCCCACGGCGCGGCACCGTCAGATGAAGCGCTCGAGGTCGCCAAGCGGAACTGCAGCCTTCGTCCCATCGGGGAGATGGACGATGCCGGCCTCGAGATGGACGCCACCGGCGAACCGGCGGGGCCCGATCGCCCGGACGAAGCGACCCTCACGTCCGGCCAGCGGGCCCGCCCGGATCCGGACCAGGTCGATCGGCGGGTCGGGGATGATCAGGTTGGGAAGATCGAAGACGAGCGTGGGCGGATCGGTGACGATCGCGACCTCGCGTCCCGCCAGGGCAGCCAGCACCGCCTGGACCGCACCGGCCAGCGGCCGACGCATCGCCCCGTCGAGGACCAGGACCGCGAACGGCGGGAGGCGGTGGAGCGCCGCACGCTGGCGTGCCTCCGAGGCGATGAAGTCGCGTCGCTCCTTGCTCGACAGCCCGGCCACGACCACGCCGCACACGCCCATCGCCCTGGCTCGGGTCAGCGTCTCGGCGTCGACTCGCGAACCGACGACGAGGATCGTGCCGGCCGAACCGACGTCCAGCCCACCCGAGCGGAGCTCTCCCTCGGCCCCCGTCTGGAGACGGCCACGGGTCGGCCCGCCCAGAGCGACGACCCCGCGGATCCCGCGACCCGCCGCCCGGATCGTGATTCCGGTCCCCGGCCGGACGGAGCGGACGATGCCGGCGAACGGCGATTCGACCACGTCGGCGATGTCGCCGGTCGCGACACGCCAGCGGCCGTGCCATTCGAAGACGTACTCGCCGCCTGGGCCCTGCTCGTCGCCACGGCGTGGCAGGCCGACCCACCGGCCGCCGGGGTGCGGCAGGGCGGCGGTCGGGATCTCCATCTCGTCGAGACGCGGATCACGCAGGCGCTCGGCGAGCGGGGCCCCCAGAACCACGGAATCGCCGGCCGCGACCAGCGGCCGGTCGCCCGGTGCGAGTGCGAAAACAGCGTCGACCGGCGCGGCGATCAGCTGTCGGGCCGAGACCAGGCGCACGTCGGCGCCGGTCACACGTCCCTCCCGGTCACGATCGCGGTCTGCCACGACTCGAGCAGCTCACCACGGAGATCGGATCGATCAGGGAGCTTGAGCGGGACGTCACGCAGGTCGACCACGAGGCCGCCCAGCCCGCCAGTCACGTCGATCGCGAAATGCCGGCCGCGGGCGCCGAGCCGGACCGCGTCACGGAACTTGAACTCCGCCACGGCAGAGGTCCCCGGCGGAAGGTCGATGAGTGCGAGGCCACCGGGCATCAGGTCGAGCCGGGTCGACCCATCGGTCCCGTGGACGACCAGCGATCCGGCACTCCGGCCCGCACGCAGGCCGGCCGGCGTGACGATCGTGCCGAGTGGGGCGAGGATGTCGTCGATCAGGTCGGCGATCATCGCTCGCCGTTCGTCCGCGTCCGGGATCGAGCCGAGCGGCGCGAGGATACGGGAGTGGTCGAGCGCGTACTGGCCGGCGCCGGGTCGTCGCAGCACGTCGACCAGGGCGAGAGCCACGGCCGGTGCCGGGGCGACGGCCCACGCACCGCCGGTCGCGACGATCAGGTCGGCGGGCGGCCGGTCGTTCCATTCCGGGGTCCATTCCTTGAGCCGTCCGAGGGCTGCCCGCGCCGCGGCCATCCGGAGGGTGACGCCGTCGCCGACCGCGTCCGCCCACGGGGCGAGCCGCAGCTCGCGCAGTCGATCGCGCAGGCGGTGCCGATCGGCGCCCCAGGTCGACCACAGGCCCACCCGGTCGACCACGGAATCGTCTGGATCGATCGGCGCCAGCGCAGCGCTCGGGACGACGGCCAGGTCGAGGCTCGGTGTCCCGCCGGCGACG
>JANMBS010000042.1:0-2649 GCA_031360525.1 Thermomicrobiales bacterium | reverse complement strand
CGCCAGCATCGGAACGCCCGCGTTGAGCGCGCCCAACAGTGCCCCGGACCCCGCGTGCGAGACGAGGAGGTGGCAATACGGGAGTAGCTCGGACTGCTGGATGTACCGCTCGATGTGGACATTGTCCGGTTGTGGGCCAAGGACGGCAGGGTCCACGTCTTTTCCGACCATCAAGATGACATTGACCGGCTCATTGCGGAGCCCGTCGAGAACGGTCGTGAAGACGCTGGCGTCATTGTTGAAGAAGGTGCCCATCGTGACATAGACCGTCGGTCGTGGCGGCAGGTCCGCGACCCAGTCAGGGACGACGTCGTCGGGGGCCGCGTCGCACCGCCTAACGGCGTCGATCGAGATGGAACTGGTCGAGCTCCGAATCCAATGACGGATCTGGTGCTAGGTTCCTGTGCGACATGGACGAGGTCCCGGAGGGCCGGAACTTCCGGCCGAGGTCCGGGGCCGGCTCGCGCTTCCAGACGTTCAACGTGACGGGTGTCCGCCTGCTGCCGCGGACCACCGGCTAATCGAGATCGAGCCAGAGCCGCTGGGCGTGGATCCTGCCATCTCCGGGCATGCGCTAGGCTGTCCGTCGGCCGCCGCCCCGTTGCGCCCATCGGCGCACTGCCTGCCTCCGGCGACGCCGGCCCGCGCGAGGACCACGATGCCCAGCCTGCCCCCGACCGAACGCCCGCCCTACGTCCCCGCGCCGGACCGCTACGACGTCATGCCCTACCGACGGACGGGCCGGAGCGGCCTCGACCTGCCCGCCATCTCTCTCGGACTGTGGCAGAACTTCGGCGAGGACCGGCCCCTGGCGACTCAGCGCACGATCATCCGTCGTGCGTTCGACCGCGGGATCAATCACTTCGACCTGGCCAACAACTACGGCCCGCCATACGGCGCCGCGGAGGAGTCGTTCGGACGGATCTTCGCCTCGGATTTGCGGCCGTACCGCGACGAGCTGGTCATCAGCACGAAGGCGGGATACGACATGTGGTCCGGCCCGTACGGGATCAACGGCTCGCGCAAGTACC
This sequence comes from Thermomicrobiales bacterium, assembly GCA_031360525.1. GTDB lineage: Bacteria > Chloroflexota > Limnocylindria > Limnocylindrales > CSP1-4 > SPCO01. The sequence continues at coordinate 1,618 of JANMBS010000042.1, read as the reverse complement.
TGCTGGCCAGTCTCGACCAGAGCCTGGCGCGCATGGGCCTCGACTACGTGGACATCTTCTACTCGCACCGGGTTGATCCCTCGACGCCGATGGAGGAAACGCTCGCGGCGCTCGACACCGCCGTCCGCTCGGGCAAGGCCCTCTACGTCGGGATCTCGTCGTACTCCGCGAAGCGGACGCGCGAGGTCGCCGCGATCCTGCGCGGGCTCGGGACGCCGCTCCTGATCCATCAGCCGTCGTACTCGATGCTCAACCGCTGGATCGAGGACGAGCTGCTCGACGCGCTCGGCGAGGAGGGCGTCGGCTGCATCGCCTTCACGCCTCTCGCCCAGGGCCTGCTCACCGACAAGTACCTCGGCGGCGTGCCGGAGGGTTCGCGGGTCACGGCCAAGGGTTCGTTCGAGACCGGCTTCCTGAGCGAGGAGAACCTAGCTAACGTCCGGGCGCTCAACGAGATCGCGAAGCGGCGCGGCCAGTCGCTCGCCCAGATGGCGATCGCCTGGATCCTGCGCGACCCGCGGGTCACGTCGGCGGTCGTGGGCGCAAGCTCGGTTGCCCAGCTCGATGACACCCTCGGGGCGCTCCAGCGGCTCACCTTCAGCCCGGACGAGCTGGCCGAGATCGACCGCCACGCGACCGACGGCGGCGTCAACCCGTGGGCTCCCTCGAGCGAGGCCTGACGGCGACCGAACCGCACGCCGCGCCGCGGTTCGGACCGGATTGGCCACCGGACCACCGTGGCCTCGATGCCGGCCCCTGCCCAAACGCCGAGGAGACGTTGACGCTGGCATCATGTGCGCGATGAACAACCCAAGGATGCCCAGGCCTAGGCCGACGGGTCAGTGCAGCTGGCCCGTGTCCTCACGGCGCCATCTTGCATCGAGTGTGAGGGCGGAGTCTGATTTGTCCACTTGATACGCAGCCTTTGGGTCCGACCCGGACGCGCTACGAGCGAGGTCGTCGCGCCGCGTTCTCCGCTGTCATCCATTTCTGTCCGAGTCGGCTATGGCTGGCCGTCTCTCGGCGCCCCGCGCGGTCGCTTGCGGCGTCGGTCTACCGGAACCGCCGGACGACTCCATTGAGCTCGCCCTCGGTCAGCCCGCGACCGGTCGTCTCTCGCGACCATTCCTCGGCACCCTCGAGGAATGCCAGTCTCAGGCGGCGCTCGCGTTCCGTCATCCGCGATCCGTTCGGCTGCGGCATGCCCCGAAGACGATCGTCCAGTTGCGGAGCGCCACCGTCTCGTCCCCAGCGGCACTTGTCTACGGCGACGTGAAGATCCGCGGCCTCGAAGGTGCAGCCGGGCGCGCAAGCCGGGCCTCGCGCCGGCCTCGAGGAGCGTCGCGGCTGCAATGGCGCGCTGACGAGTGCCCGAGAGCGAACGATCGCGTTGTCCGAGTGCTATCTCGCCCCGCTCTGGGTGCGGATGTATGAGGCGGCCGCATCCGGGTGGTAGACCAGCAGATGGCCCAGGCCCTCGATGGCGTCCGGGACGGCGTTGCGAACCGATGCGAGGTGGGTCGCGATCTCTCGGAAGATCGGCGCGGACGCAGTACCGAAGGAGAACCGGATATCGACCGGAGAAGTGGCGAGTCGCTCCTCGTCAACGAGCTCTCGG
>JANMBS010000013.1:0-2118 GCA_031360525.1 Thermomicrobiales bacterium | reverse complement strand
GATCGTCGGCGTCCCGACGGCACTTGGCGGCCACCTGTCGGGGATGGAGCTCGCGCCGGCCGGGTTGCGGGCGCTCGGGCTGGTCGAGATGCTCCGGTCGAGACCGGGCCTCGCGGGCGTCGATGTGCGCGACGCCGGCGATGTCACGATCGAGCCCGGGTTCCGGCCCGATCCCGACCCGCGGGCGAAGAACCGCTCGGAGATCTGTGCGTTCCTGCCACGCGAACGGGACCTCATCGCGGCGACCCTCGGCGGGGCTGACGGCGCTGGGACGCGGCTGCTCATCGTCGGCGGTGACTGCACGGCGCACGCCGGAGCGATGGCCGGGTTGCGCGCGGCACGACCCGACACCCGGCACGCGATCGCCTGGTTCGATGCCCATGGCGACTTCAACACGCCCGACACGACCCCGTCGGGCAACGTCTGGGGGATGCCGTTCGCGATGTTGTGCGGCCGGGGCGACCCGGACCTCGTGGCGGCGGCCGAGGGCCCGACCGTCATGGAGCAGGACGCGGCGCTGTTCGGCGGCCAGGTCCTCGACGAGACGGAATCGCGGATGCTCGCGTCGTCGCGTGTCGCCCAGTTCGGGGCCGGGATGCTGGGCACGAAGGCCGGTCAGGCCGCCGTCGAGGGCTGGGCGCGCTCGGTGGCGACGCGGGTCGACGGCATCTACATCGCCTTCGATATGGACTGCCTCGATGGCGCCGAAGGCTGGGCGGTGACGATGCCCGAGCCCGACGGACTCGCCCTCGAGACCGCCGAGGCCGCGATCCGGGTCCTCGCGGCGGCCATGCCGGTGGTCGGTTTCGGTCCGACGGGGGTCACGCTGGGCAACGGGGACGGGCCCAGGACGGTGGCCGCGGCGGCTCGCCTGGCCGAGGCGGCTTTCGCGCCGGCTTGACGGCGTTCCGCGCTCAGGCAGTCGGTTGCGGCAGCCGCACGAACGACGGGTCGACGCCGAAGACGTCACGGATCCGCCCCGGGGTGAGGACCTCCGCGGGCGCCCCATCGGCGACGATCCGGCCACCGTCGAGCAGGACGAGGCGCGGAAAGAAATGCGCCGCGAGCGCCAGGTCGTGAAGGACCGCGATGATCGTGCTGCCATCTCGTTCGTTGAGATCGACCAGTAGTTCCATGGCCCCGACCTGGTGGCGCAGGTCCAGGTGGACGGTCGGCTCGTCGAGGATGAGGATCGGCGCAGCCTGGGCCACCGCCAGGGCGATGAGGACGAGCTGGCGCTCACCGAGAGAAAGCTCGCGTGCGTCGCGACCCAGCAGATGGCCCACGCCGACACGCTCGATCGCGGCGGCCGTCGCAGCCCGATCGGCCGGGCGCGCGCCTCGGAACGGATCTTCGTGGGGCAACCGGCCGAGCGCCACGACCTCCTCGACCCGCGTGGCGAATGGCAGGTTCGCGGATCCTGGGACGACCGCCATCCGACGGGCGACATCGAGACGGTCGAGACGTTCGATGGGTTCGCCGTCGAGGCGGACCTGCCCGACGGCCGGGCGAAGCAGTCCGGTCGCGACCGCGAGCAACGTCGATTTGCCGGCACCGTTCGGCCCGATGAGCGCAACGCGCTCGCCGGCCTCGAGGCGCAGCGATACGTCGATCAGCGCCCGCCGCTCCCGATATGCGGCAGTGACGCCTTCGAACTCGAGGATCGCGCTCATACCTCGTAGCCGGTCCGCGCCCGGCGCAGGATGAGCAGGAAGAACGGCGCTCCGAGGATCGCCGTGACGACACCGACCGGGATCCCTCCAGCCAGCCGCGCGATGATGTCCGCGTAGGCGAGAAGCGCCGCCCCACCGATCGCAGAGAGCGGCAGGACGAGTCGCGCCGACGGTCCGACCAGCAGTCGGACAAGGTGTGGCACGACCAGGCCGACGAACCCGATGAGTCCGCTGATGGCCACGGCTGCGGCCGTCACGAGTGAAGCGAGCGCCAGGAGGATCCGTCGCTCCCTCTTGACGTCGATGCCGAGGTGCGCAGCCGCCTGCTCACCGAGAAGCAGGCCGTTGAGCGACCGGGCCCGGAGCATGATCGCGACGCTGGCGATCAGGATGATCGGCAGGGTGGCGAGGAATCGGGGCCAGGTGGCCGCGTCGAAGCTGCCCA
>JANMBS010000011.1:0-6145 GCA_031360525.1 Thermomicrobiales bacterium | reverse complement strand
GCGAGAGGCTCCCCGCCGGCCCGGCCATCGATTGCTTCAATCACCTGAGCTGGGCCGACCCGTTCGTGTTGATGGCCGCCCTGCCATACCGCCCGCGACTCTGGTTCTTCGGCCCGAAGGAAGAGGATATGGGCCTGGGCGGTCGCAACCGGCTGATGTTCTGGACCGGCACGGCCATCCCGTACAAGCCCGGCAAGAACGACCTGCTCGACGCGACACGCCGCGTCGGGGCGGTCCTCGCCAGTGGCGCGGTCGTCGCCATCGCGGGGGAGGGACGCATCCACGTGCGCGAGAGGGAGTTGCTGCCGGTCAGTGAAGGGGCCGCCTACTTTGCGCTGCGGTCCGGCGTTCCGCTCGTCCCCATCGCCATCAACGGTACGAGCTGGCTCAGGTTCGGGGGACGCATCCGGATCCGGGTGGGGGAGCCCGTCAAGGTCGCCGGCCGGCCGACCCGGGAGGCCGTGGCCGAGGCGACGGCCCTGCTCACGGCGTCGCTCGGTGCCCTCGTCGCCGACGCCCCGGACGTTCCGCTGCCGGGTCGTGTCGGTCGCTGGGTCACGGACCGCTTCAACGACTGGCCGGAGGGGTCGCGCGACGCCGCCGAGGCGGCCTCGGAAGCCGCCGGTCTGGCATACTCCAAAACCTTGGAGCCGCCAGTGGAGCCGCCCGAATGACACAGGAGGCAGCGTGGTAGCGACCGCCCTCTCGGCGAATCCGAAGGAATATCGATCCCGTCTGGCCGATCAGACCGACGAGCAGATCGACGCTTGGGTCGCTGAGCTGATGCGCGACGTCGTCATCCGGCGTGGGATCCCGAAGGTCGTCGAGGACTTCCGACGTGCGACGCGCCTCGACGAGCGCAGTTTCGAACGGGTGTTCGCTTCTGGAGGAGGACCGCCCGCGGTCGTCGGCCGCGATGCCAAGGGCCGGCTCGTGGTCCCGACGATCACGCTCTACGTCCTCGTGCCCGGGATCCGCGCCGAGGTCGGCGACGCGCGCGACCGCCTGATCGAGTACCTGGTCGAGAATTTCGACGAGATCGTCTACGTCTGAACCCGCCGTCGGAACCGGCCCGGGCGAGACGTCCGGCCCCGCGGCTCGGATGGGCGGTCTCATCCGGCTGACGCACCCATTCCCGTGCCTGCTCGACGGCCTGGTCGTGGCCGCGGTGGCCACCGTGGCCGGCGCGGACCCGACGACCGCCCTGCGCCTCGGCGTGGCGATGACGGCCCTCCAGGCGTCGATCGGGGCACTCAACGACATCGTGGATGCGCCGCGCGACGAGGGCCTCAAGCCCGGCAAGCCGATCGCCGCTGGACTGATCCCGCCACTCCTGGCCTGGACCGTCGTGTTCGCCGCCGCCGCTCTGGGGCTAGGTCTGTCTGCGCCGTCCGGGGCTGCAACGACTGGGCTGGCCGTCGTGGTCCTTGCCATCGGCTATGGGTATGACCTGGTCGTCAAGGGCACTGTCTGGTCGTGGTTCCCGTTCGCCATCGGGATCCCGCTGCTGCCGGTCTTTGGCTGGCTTGGGACCATGGGAGGCCTGACAGGCTCGTTCGCGGTCCTGCTCCCGGTCGCGGTCGTGGCCGGTGCTGCCCTCGCCGTCGCCAATTCCCGCGCCGACGCTGAGCGCGACGCCGCCGCGGGTGTGGAGTCTGTAGCGACCCGCCTGGGCCCGGAACGCTCGTGGGCGCTCCACGCCGGCCTTCTGGCGGCCGTTGTCGGACTGGCGATCGTGACACTCGTCGCGGGTGCCGCGTCGTCGGCCGCCCTGCTGAGTGCCATCGGCGCCGGGCTCGTCATCGGGCTCGGCGTCGCACTCGGGCGTCGTGCGAACAGCGCGGGACGCGAACGAGCCTGGGAACTCGAGGCAGTCGGGGTGGCGTTGCTCGCCGCCGCCTGGCTGGCGGGGACGACTCTCGGTCAGTAGCCCGCGTCGTCGCTACGGACCAATGCGATCGCATTCTCGAGTCGGAGCTTGGCGATCGTCAGGTACTTCGCCAGGTTCGCCCGGTCCGTTGCGCCGATCGAGCCGCGCAACTCGGCGCTGCTCAGGACGCCGACGATACCGTCGACGGCATCGACCAGGCTCTGCTTGGCGTTGACCAGCGAGTCGTCCGAGACCTCGACTCCCGGCTGCAGCTCGGGGGACGCCCACAGCTCGTCGCGCTCGTCCTCCTCGGTTCGCTCGGACTCGGCGGCGACAGCCGCGCCGACCCCGGTCTCGTCATCGGCCGCTCCGGGACGGGTCCGGCGGCCCTCGATCTTGTCGCGCAACTTGATGAGGGTCAGTTCGCCGCGGGCCACCTGTTCGGCCAGTCGACGTCGCTTCTTCGGGTCCTCGACCTTCATCAGCTCGTAGGCATGGGACAGGCTGTCCTTGCGCAAAGACACCAGTTCGCGGATCTCCGGTGGCGCATCAGCGAGGCGCAACCTGTTCTCGAGATAGCCCTTGTCCTTGCCCAACTTGTCGGCCAGTTTGCGGATGCTGTAACCATGCTCATGGACCATCCGGTCGTACATCGCCGCTTCGTCGAGTGGGGTGAGGTCCTCGCGCTGGAGGTTCTCGATGATCGCGATCTCGAGCGCCGTGTCGTCGTCGATCTGCTCGATCAATGCAGGGATGGTCTCGAGACCGGCCAGACGCGACGCGCGCCAGCGGCGCTCGCCGGCGACGATCTGATACGTGTTGGGGCCGAGCGGCCGGACAAGGATCGGTTGGAGGACACCGTGTTCGCGGATCGAGGCGGCAAGCTCGTTGAGCGCCTCAGGCTCGAACACCATCCTCGGCTGCTCGGGGTTCGGCTCGATGTGATCGATGGGGACGATCCGGACGCCGATGGAGCGGGTCGGGCTGTCGGGCGTCAGCAGGCTGACGATCGCTGGCGAAAGCTCGGTGTCTTCCGACAGCCGGCGGGCGGCTGCTGCGCGGAAATCAGTTCGGGCCAAGGTCGATCACCTCCCGTGCGAGTGCGCGATAGGTCTGTGCGGCGACGCTGGTGCCCGCGTACGTCGTGATCGGGCGACCGACGAGCGGAGCCTCGCCGAGCTTCACGGTATTGCGCACGATGCTAGTGAAGACGTGGTGGTCGCCGACGACCTGTAGCTCGTCGAGCATGTCGCGCGCGAGGTTCGTCCGGGCGTCATAGAAGGTCGGCAGCAGTCCGAGGATCTTCAAGTCACGGTTCAACTTGAGCCGGATCGCGTTGATCACCTTGACCAGGTTGTTGAGGCCTTTCATCGCGTAGTACTGGGTCTGCACCGGGATGATCACGCCGGTCGACGCGACGAGTCCGTTGACGGTCAGCAGGCCGAGGTTCGGCGGGCAATCGATCAACACGTAGTCGTAGCTCTCGATCTGGCCCTCGAACGCCTCCCGCAGGATCTGCTCGCGCCCGAGGGCGGTGAACAATTCGCCCTCGGTCGATGCGAGGTCGATATGCGCTGGCGCGACATCGATGCCCGCGGTCTCGGTGGGCAAAATCACCTCCGAAAGCGATGAACGCCCGTCGGCGAGGACGTCGGCCATCGATCGCTCGACGGTGTTGAGATTGATGCCCAGCCCCGCGGTCAAGTTGGCCTGGGGGTCCATGTCGACGCAGAGGACCCGGTATCCCTCCTCGGCGAGGGCACCGGCGAGATTGATCGCTGTGGTCGTCTTCCCGACGCCCCCCTTCTGATTAGCGATCGCGATCACGTTCGTCACCTGGGCATCACCTCGGCATCTATTCATGCGGCACGATAGCCGTCGGGGGAGGGGAGCGGAGTCTCGTCATCGTACCTCCGGGCACAGGCGTCCGGGCACCCGGTTATCCACACGCTTTGCGAGTTGTTCACCGAATCTGTGGATATCCGAGTGTCTGTCGAGGGGGTCTCCGGTGACTATGATGGCCCTGTCCTTGCGCAAAGACAGCCCGAATGGAGCCGTGCAGCGGTGTCGACCAACGCGGAGCGACTCGATCGCCTTGAACAGATGCGCGCGATGTCGAGAGAAGGTGGCGGCGCGATCCGCATCCAGAAACAACACGAAGCGGGCAAGCTGACGGCGCGCGAGCGCCTCGACCTGCTGCTCGACCCCGACTCGTTCGTCGAACTCGATGCATTCGTGACGAACCGCGACGCGACCGCGACCGAATCCTTCCTGGGCGATGGGGTCGTCACAGGCCATGGGGAGATCGACGGCCGAACAGTCTTCGTCTTCAGTCAGGACTTCACGGTCTTCGGCGGTTCGCTGTCCGAGGCGTACGCCGAGAAGATCTGCAAGGTGATGGATCTCGCGATGAAGGTCGGCGCCCCGATTATCGGGTTGAACGATTCGGGCGGCGCACGAATCCAGGAAGGCGTCGTGTCGTTGGGCGGCTACGCGGACATCTTCCTGCGTAACGTGTTGTCCTCCGGTGTCGTCCCGCAGATCTCACTGGTCCTCGGCCCGTGTGCCGGTGGCGCGGTCTACTCGCCGGCGATCACCGACTTCATCGTGATGGTCGAGGGCACCAGCTACATGTTCGTCACGGGGCCGGGCGTGGTGAGGACCGTGACCCACGAAGACGTCGACGCCGAGTTCCTCGGTGGCGCGACGACGCACACGACGCGGAGCGGTGTCGCGCACATCGCGGCGGTCGACGAAGCGGGGGCGCTCGACATGGCGCGGGCCTTGCTCGCGTACCTGCCGCAGAACAACTTGTCCTCGCCGCCGATCGCCCCGACGTCGGATCCGAGCGACCGGATGGATGCGAGCCTCGACGACCTCGTGCCCGACGATCCGCGGACGCCGTACGACATGCACGAGGTCCTGCGCCGGGTGATCGACGACGGGACGTTCCTCGAGATCCAGCCGGCGCTCGCCCAGAACATCATCGTCGGCTTCGCACGGCTCGCCGGCCGAAGTGTCGGGATCGTCGCCCAGCAACCCGCGGTCCTCGCCGGGTCACTGGACATCGACGCATCGGTCAAGGCTGCCCGGTTCGTCAGGACGTGCGACGCATTCAACGTTCCCCTGGTCACGTTCGTCGATGTTCCCGGTTTCTTGCCCGGCATCGGGCAGGAACACGGTGGCATCATCCGGCACGGCGCAAAGTTGCTCTACGCCTATGCCGAGGCAACGGTCCCGAAACTGACGGTCATCACCCGCAAGGCCTACGGCGGGGCATATGACGTCATGAGCAGCAAGCACATCCGGGGCGACATCAACCTCGCCTGGCCCACTGCCGAGATCGCGGTGATGGGAGCCGAGGGCGCGGTCAACATCATCCACCGCGAGGCCCTGGCCACCGCCGACGACGTCGAGGCGGAACGGGCGCGCCTGGTCGCGGCGTACCGCGAAGAGTTCGCCAACCCGTACATGGCGGCCGCACGCGGATACGTCGACGACGTCATCCGGCCGTCCGAGACGCGACCGCGCCTGATTCGGGCGCTTGACGTCCTGGCCGACAAACGGGACACGAACCCGCGAAAGAAGCATGGCAACATCCCGCTCTGAGGCCCGGAGCGACCGACCGTGTTTGCGCAAAGACGGTCGCGTGCCGTGACCCTGCCCAGCCCGCCATTCAGCCGGATCCTGGTCGCCAACCGCGGCGAGATCGCGGTCCGGATCATCCGCGCCAGCCATGAACTCGGGATGGAAGCAGTCGCCGTCTACAGCGACGCGGACGTCGACTCCCAGCACGTCCGCATGGCTGACGTCGCGGTCCGCCTGGGACCCGCGCCGCCGTCCGAGAGCTACCTGCGGATCGACGCGATCGTCGAGGCCGCCAGGTCGACCGGAGCTGAGGCGATCCATCCCGGCTACGGGTTCCTGTCCGAGAGGGCGCCGTTCGCTCGCGCCGTCGAGGAGGCGGGTCTCGTCTTCGTCGGGCCGCCGGCGGCCGTCATCGATTCCCTCGGGGACAAGATCGAGGCGCGCCGGCTTGCCCGGTCGGTCGGTGTGAACGGCGTCCCCGGCACAGTCGACCCGGTCTCGGTCGACCGTGCCGACGCGCTGCCTGCGATCCTCGCCGAAGCGGAGCGGATCGGTTTCCCGTTGCTGGTCAAGGCGGCAGCAGGCGGCGGCGGCCGGGGGATGCGCCGGGTGGCGACCCCGGCCGAGTTGCCGGCGGCGCTGGTAGCCGGCTCGGCGGAGGCGGCGTCCGCATTTGGTGACGGGTCG
>JANMBS010000565.1:0-3410 GCA_031360525.1 Thermomicrobiales bacterium | reverse complement strand
CGTGTCGCTGCTCGACCACGCTCGGAAGATGTTCCGGGCCGATGTTGCCGAGATCCGCCTGTTGCCGCGGCATGACGGCGACGAGATCATGCGCTGTCAGGTCGGGCCCGGCGACGCGATCCTGGCCATGCAACCGGCCGGTCTGGGGCTGGATGATCCGATCCTGATGCGCGCCGTCACCGAGCGCCAGGGCCGACTCGTCGACCTGCCCCCGATCGAGGGACCGGACGGCACCACCGGCCGGAACGGGCGCAAGGCGCTGGTCGCCCCGCTGACCGGCGAGTCGACGCTGGTCGGGACGCTCCTCGTCTCCGACTCCCTGAGCGACATCAGCACGTTCGAGCCCGAGGACCTCAAGCTCTTCGAGACGCTCGCCAACCACACCGCCATCGCTCTTGAGAATGGCCGGTTGGAGCAGTCACTCGAGCAGCTCGGACGTCTCAAGGAGGAACTGCATCACCAGGCTCTCCACGACCCACTGACCGGGCTCGCGAACCGGTCCCTGTTCACCCAGGTCGTCGCCTCGCGGCTTGAGTCACCGGATCCGAGTGGGACCGTGCCGATCGTCCTGTTCGTCGACCTCGACGACTTCAAGCTCGTCAACGACAGCCTCGGTCACGCCGCTGGTGACGCCCTGCTGGTGGCGGTCGGCGACCGTCTTGGGTCGGTGCTGCGCTCCAGCGACATGGCAGCCCGGCTGGGCGGCGACGAGTTCGCCGTGCTCCTTCGCGACACGCCCGACATGAAAACCTCGATGCGGGTCGCCAACCGGCTGACGGCGGCGATGGGCTCGTTCTTCGAGATCGAAGGCCGCGACGTGAATGTTCGCGCCAGCGTCGGTGTGGCCGCGGGCAGGCCCGGCATCGAAAGCGCCGGCGACCTGCTGCGCAACGCCGATGTCGCGATGTATTCGGCGAAGGCTCGTGGCAAGGGCCGGGTGGTCGTCTTCGAGCCCTCCATGCATGAGGCCGTCATGGCCCGGGCCCAACTGTCGGCTGACCTGGAGCACGCGATCGCGGCCCGCGAGTTCGTGCTCCAATATCAGCCGATCGTTGAGATCGCGACCGGCCGGATGACCGGCGTCGAAGCCCTGGTGCGCTGGGAGCATCCCGAGCGCGGCCGGATCGGCCCGAATGACTTCATCCGGGTGGCCGAGGAGTCCGATTCGATCCTTGAGATCGGCCGCTGGGTCCTGACCCAGGCGTGTCGTCAGCTGGGCGCCTGGCACGACCTGGTCAAGCCAGGGTCCTTCACGGTGAGCGTCAACATCTCGGCGCGGCAGCTGGCCCAGCCCGATTTCGTCGACGAGGTCCTGACCATCATCCGGGAGGCAGGCGTCGAACCATCGGCGATCGTGCTTGAGATGACCGAGACCTCGATGCTCCAGGACAGTGCGACGACGCGGGCCAAGCTCCAGGATCTCCGCGAGGCCGGGATCGGCGTCTCGATCGACGATTTCGGAACCGGCTATTCGTCGCTCAGCTACCTCCAGCGCTTCCCCGTGACGACGCTCAAGATCGCGCGCGACTTCGTCGACGTCGACAGCGTGGATGCGGACTCCTGGGAACTCGCGAACGCCATCGTGGCCCTGGGCCGGGCGCTTCGCCTGTCGGTGATCGCCGAAGGCGTCGAGCAGTGGTCGCAGCTCGGTCGTCTGCGCAAGCTGGGCTGCGAGTTCGCCCAGGGCTTCTACTTCGCGCGGCCGCTGGATCCAGCGTCGATCGAGTCGCTGCTGGCCCACGGTGGCGTCCTGACCGGCGATCCGCACACCGACCCAGCGCTTGTCGAACGAGACGCCGAACGGATCATCGAGGCCGGCTGAGCCTTCCACCGACGGGGCCTGGAGATTTTGGTTCCGGGATGCACCGACCGGGACTTTAGTCCTATTGGCCTGGAGCCTCTCGGCGGCGATGGTCGCAGGACAACGCGGCAGCCAGATCGGTTGTCGCCGTACGGTCTGCAAACACGGCAAACCCGTCGCGAGGCGGGGACGCAAAGCCAGGGATCTCTCGGGAGGCCATCTCCCAAAGACCGCCCGGCTGCCAGGCACCGCACATCGACGGACCAGAAGGTGGTATCGATGCTGCAGGTAGATCGTCCGGATGGCGGCTCAGCCCCTCGGACACGCACTCCCGCCGACCGTGGCTGGAGTCTCGACCTCACGGCGTCCGGCCGCCTTGGCGCGACACTGACCGCGCTCCTCCTGGCCTCCATGATCGCGCCCACCGCGTCGCTCGCCGCCGGTTACGACCCGGCGACCGACGTGAACTCGATGGCCAATACGACCGAGTACACCGGAGCAACGGCCTGGTGGGACGCCGGCTACACGGGCAAGGGAGTCGACGTCGCGCTCATCGATACCGGCGTCTCTCCAGTCGACGGTCTGGATGGCGGAAATAAAGTCATCTATGGTCCAGACCTGTCGCTCGAGTCCCAGGCGCCGGACTTGACGAACCTCGACACGAACGGGCATGGCACGTTCATGGCAGGCCTGATCGCCGCCAAGTCCCACGATTACCGGGGCATGGCGCCCGGCGCCCGCATCGTCAGCATCAAGGTCGGTGTCGCCGACGGTGGCACGGACGTGAGCCAGGTCATCGCCGCGATCGACTGGGTCGTGCAGCATCGCCGGGACGGGGACCTCAACATCCGGGTCATCAACCTCTCGTATGGGACGAACTCGGCCCAGGATTACAAGGTCGACCCGCTTGCCTTCGCGGCCGAACGGGCCTGGAAGGAGGGCATCGTCGTCGTCGTCGCCGGTGGCAATTACGGGTTCCAGAAACACACGAACCATGCGCCGGCCCTCGCCAATCCGGCCATCGACCGATACGTCATCGCGGTCGGCGCCTCGGACTCGAATGGGACACTGATCCAGGGCGACGACACGGTGCCGGCGTTCTCGCCGTGGAACAAGCGGTCAGCGACCCGGGGTGTCGATCTGATCGCGCCCGGCACGCACATCCAGGGCCTCCGGGTCCCGGAGTCGTATCTGGACCAGAACCATCCGGATGCCCGGCTCGGCAGCCGGTATTTCCGTGGCAGCGGAACGTCTGAGTCGGCCGCGATGGTCTCGGGCGCGGCGGCGCTGATCCTCGACAAGCACCCCGACGCGACACCGAACCAGGTCAAGAGGCTGCTGACGAGCACCGCCGCCGACATCGACGGCAAGGCACAGGCGATCGGCGGCGGCGAGCTGCAACTCGCGACAGCCCTGACCGAAGCGCTGCCGAGATCGACCCAGACCTGGCCGTCCTCGACCGGCACGGGGAGCCTCGAGCTGTCGCGCGGCACCGATCACCTCACGCTCGATGGCGTCGAATTGAACGGCGAGCAGGACATCTTCGGGCAGCGGTTCGACGCGGACGAGATGGCGGCGCTCGAGGCGAGCGCGAACAGCTGGTCGGGCG
>JANMBS010000561.1:0-5562 GCA_031360525.1 Thermomicrobiales bacterium | reverse complement strand
CGCCCGACCCGCCGTTGGCGGTCGCCTTCCTGGTGGGCGAGGCCCTGGTGCTGCTGACGCTGACGCTGGCGCTCGGGTCGGTCCTGCCGTCGATCGCGGCCGGCGCGATCGCGGTCGTCGGTTTCGGACTCGGCTGGATGGCGGGGGTCATGGCCGGCGTCGGGGCGGCACTCGGGGTGGCTGCCCTCGGACCGATCGCCGAGGCGAGCCGCTGGCTGTTGCCGACCGACGGCCTGTGGCGTGGCGTGATCTACGGCCTCGAACCGTCGCTGGTCGCCCTTATCGCAGCAGGTCGGGCGCCCAACCTCGCCAACGCCAATCCGTTCTACGCCACGACCCCTCCGCCGCTCCAGTTCGTGATCTGGTCGGTCGTCTGGATGGCGCTCGTGCTCGGCGCCGCGACGTGGTGGTTCGACCGGCGCGACCTGTGACGGCCGCTCGTCCCTGCGTCCCCCTCAGCCGAGGTAGCGGAAGCATTCCGGCAGGTGGTCGTCGACGAGCCCGACGCTCTGCATGAAGGCGTAGACGATGGTCGAGCCGACGAACGTGAAGCCGCGTGTCCGGAGGTCCGCTGAGAGGGCGTCGGAGGCCGGCGTCGTGGCCGGGATCGAGCCGGCGACCGCTTCGGCCCGCAGGCGCGCCGGCGGTGGCGGTACCAGGCCCGCGAGATAGGCGTCGACCGAGCCGAATTCGGCCGCGGTCGCCAGGAAGGCGGCGGCGTTTCCGACCGTCGCGTCGATCTTGGCGCCGTTGCGGACGATCCCGGCGTCGGCCAGCAGGCGCTCCCTGTCGGACGCGTCGAAGGCGGCCACGACACGCGGATCGAAGCCGCGGAACGCCGCCCGGACCGCGTCCCGCTTGCGCAGGATCGTCGACCAGGAGAGGCCGGCCTGGAACGACTCGAGCGCGAGCCGCTCGAACAGTTCGGTGTCGTCGTGGCACGGCCGGCCCCACTCGTCATCGTGGTAGGCGACCATCAGCCGGTCCGGATCCGGGCGGTCCGCGCCGGCCCAGGCGCAGCGAGGTCGTGGCTCGATCACGTCGCCACGATAGCGCGGCCCGCCGCGGGCTACCCTGTCGCGATGCGCCTTCGCTGTTATCTCGGACACGGCGCCAGCGGAACGTCGGCCAGCATGGCCCCGTTCGTCAGCGGGCTCCGGGCACGCGGCGTGACCGCCACCGCCATCGACCTGCCGAAGCGCAAGGCCGAGGACGCGCTGCCCGCCTTTCATCTCGTGGTCCCATCGGCGCCGGACGTGGCGGTCGGCGGCCACTCGTACGGCGGCCGGGTTGCCAGTCTCGCCGCCGCAGAACCGGACGCGTCGTACGCCGCGCTCGTCCTGTTCAGTTATCCGTTGCATCCACCCGGCGCGCCCGAGCGGACCGAGGCCCGCATCGCCCATTGGCCGCTCATCCGCTGCCCGGTCCTGCTCCTCTCGGGCGAGTCCGATCCGTTCGCCACCATCGACCTCCTTCGCGTGTCGATCGGGACGCTGGCGCACGCCGAACTTGTCACCTACCCGAAGCTCGGACACACCCTCAAGCCGGTCCTCGAGGACGTCCTCGACCGGACCGCGGCCTTTCTGCTGGGGATCCCTGCCGGCTGACAGGGGCGACCCCATGCCTGCACGGACGGGCGATCCCTCGACGCCCCCAGTACGAATTCGTCCTTGCCTCGATCGAAAGTCGCCCGTATCCTGACCGTCCCCCGGCGCCCCGCGACAGGTGTCGCGAGGTCGAACCACCCCCACGTCGCCGCACCGACGTCCACGGCAGGCCCCCCAGCGTGCCGCGACCGTCAGCGCTACGACCCGGCCGACGCTCGGCGCGCTCACCGCGCCGTCCCGGTAGGAAGGAGCTACATTGCGAGTGCTGTCAGGCCGTCTCAAGGCGGTCTTCGTCGCGACCCTCGCCACGATCGTCCTCGTCGGAGTCATCGGACCGGCGACCACCCTTGCCAGCAACCCGCCCGGTCTGGCGCGTTTCATGTACGCCATGGGCCAGGTCGAATCGGGCGGCAACTACTCCGCCCGGAACGCCTATTCCGGTGCGTATGGCAAGTACCAGATCATGCCCTCGAACTGGCCGTCGTGGGCGTCGCGCTATCTCGGCAGCGCCAACGCGCGACCGACCCCGGCCAACCAGGAGATCGTGGCGGCCGGCAAGTTCCGTAGCCTCTACAGCGGGCTTCAGAGCTGGCGCCGCGTGGCCTATTGGTGGCTGACCGGGTCCAGCGGGACCGCGGGCTGGTCGACCTACGCGACCCGCTACGTCAGCAGGGTGATGGATATCTACGGCGCCACGGCGGTCGCGCCCAGGCCCGCGCCACCCGCGCCACCCGCGCCACCCGCGCCACCCGCGCCACCCGCGCCACCCGCCCCGGCCACCTCGGTCCACCGCTATTCCGAGAACAGCCCGACGATCACCTACAGCGGCCCCTGGCGGATCGCCGGCTATCCAGGCTACGTCGGTGATGCGGCCAAGTACTCCATCAAGGCCGGTGCCACCGCGTCGTTCGCGTTCACCGGCTCCAAAGTCGTCTGGTACGGCCCGGTCGGGCCGACTCGTGGCAAGGCGAGGGTCCTTGTCGACGGGACGTACCTGACGACCGTGGATCTCAATGCGCGTTCGTTCACGGCGCGGAGGGCCATCTTCAGCAAGAGCTGGTCGACGGCTGGCGCTCATACGCTGGTCATCGAAGTGGTCGGGAGCGCCGGTCACCCGTACGTCGCCATCGACGGCTTTACGGTCGTCGACTAGCGCGCGGCGATCACCTCGATCTCCACTCGGAAGTCCGCGGCCAGGGCGGTCACGCCCACCGTCGCCCTGGTCGGGGGCTCCGTCGGGAAATACTCGCGGTAGACCGTGTTGAACTCGGCGAAGTCGCCGAAATCGCGCAGGTAGACCGTGGCCTTGACGACGTCCGCGTAGTCGAGCCCAGCGGCGCGGAGAAGCCGGCCGACGTTGTCGAGCATCGCCCGGGTCTCGGGGACGATCCCGCCCGGCGCGGCGCCGTGTCCGCCCGGCACGTCGCCCACCTGGCCGGCCAGGAAGACGAAGCCGTTCGCCTCGACGACCTGGCTGAAGGGGTAGGGGCCCGGCTCGACGCCGGGCAGGTTCGGGATGTTCTTGGGCACGGCTCGCTCCTCGCTGTGGTGGACGGCTAGGGTAGTCGCCGGCGGGCCGCCTCTACCGCCCGGGCTGACCACCAGGCGAGGTCGTCGGCCGCGCTGACACCCGACCCAAGGACCGCGCCCGCCTCGGCATCGAGTCCCTTGCGCCAGCCGCGCAACAAGAGCCCGACGATCCAGGTCAGGTCTCGCTGCGTCTCCCAGTCGCCGATGGTGGGTTCGAGGCCCCGCGGCGGCAGCGTGAGCGGCGGTGCAGCCGATTCGCCGACGTCCGGCCATCGGGCGCCCAGCCGGAGGCCCGTCAGGGCCGCCCGCGCCGCGAGCTCTCGATAACGAGCCATCACGGCGTCGGGCTCGATCGGCAGCGATGCCGAGTTCGAGACGAGCAGCCAGCCGAGTTCGACCGCGACTGGCGCCAGGCTCATCATCGACCAGTCGATGAGCGCGACCCGTCCGTCGTCGAGCAGTGCGACATTGGCCAGCTTGAGGTCGCCGTGGATCCCAGTCGCCGGTAGCCGATCGAGCGCGGACAGCAGCCTCGATGGGTCATTCGACAGCTCGCGGATCAGCCCGACCGCCTCGATCGGTGCCACTCGTTCGAAGGCGTCCCAGCCGGCCAGGAACCGGTCTGCGACGGCCACGCCCTCGGCGCGATAGCGTTCAGCCGACGGTCGGGTCAGCAGCAGCAGGCGTTCCCGCAATGGACACCACGGCCAGCCCCAGTCCCGGGTCGTGGGTCGATAGTCGGCCCAGGGCATGGCGTGGAGCCCGGCCACCGCCTCGATCACATGGCCGAGCGTCGCCTGGCCCACGACCGGATCCCGTCCCGGCCGCTCCCAGGCGAGCAACTCGCTGGTCAGGTCGGGCATCAGCATCGCGATCGACGGGCCATCGGAACCGACACCCAGGTATGGCGCGGCGAGCGGCTCCGCCAGGCGCAGCCCCGTCCCGGCGATGAACCCTTCGCGCAGGCCGCTGTCGCGCGTCGCGCGCACGATCCAGTCGGCCTCGGGCGAGGTCCGCTTGAGGATGAATCGGGCGTCGCCACGGTCGAGCGCGGTCAGGGTCGCACCGGACCAGCCGTCGTTGGGGAATGGGACCTCGGCGGTGTCGGCCAGCCCGTAGCGCTCCAGGAGCTGCCGCAGGGATCGCGTCGCCTAGGCCCTCAGCACGGGGCGCGGACGTCGTCGGCTCCGTCGGGACCACCGTCGAGGTAGACGACGTGCGAATCGGGGCAGTTGCGCGTCAGCACCACGACCAGCGGGTCGGTCGCCGACGCGTTCGCCTCGACATGGACCTCGCCGGCCGGGATGTAGATGAAGTCGCCGGCCGCCGCCGCCATCGAGTGCTCGAGGCCGGTCGGTCCCCATGAATAGTCGGCGGCGCCGGCCAGGATGTAGATCGAGGTCTCGCAGTCGCCATGGTGGTGGACGCGCGTTCGGTCGCCGGGCGCCGTCGAGACGATCGACGAGTAGAGCCGCTCGGAGCCGACCGTCGGCTTCGAGATCGCGATCGAGCGTTCCATGCCCGGATGCTGGCCGACCGTCGTGTGCCGGTCAGCGGGAGTGACGCGCGTGGCCATGGTCCGATGATACGAGCGGGTACCATCCGGCGCGTGTCCACATGGAGCCCAGATCCGCAGCGCTTCCCCCGCTTCGGGCTGCTCGACGGGCCCTCGCCGCTTGGAGCGCTGCCGCGGTTCAGCGCCGCGCTCGGTGGCCGGGTCGAGGTCTGGATCAAGCGCGAGGACCTGCTTCCGCTCGCCTTCGGTGGCAACAAGCTGCGCAATCTGGAGTTCCTGGTGGGTGCCGCGCTGGCAGAAGGCGCCGATTGTCTCGTGACGTCCGGCCGACGCTGGTCGAACCACGCCCGCCTGACCGCCGCGGCCGGGGCGAAGGCGGGGCTGGCCGTCCATCTCGTGCTGTCCGGCCCGCCGGTCGACCCGCCCAATCCGGGCATCCGTCTCGACGAGATGCTCGGGGCGACTGTCCACCAGGCGGTGACCGATGACCCCGCCGAGCGAAACGCGATCCTTGAGCGCGTCGTGGCCGAGCTCCGCGCCGCCGGCCGCCGCCCCTATCTCGTCGCCATCGGCGGGACAGGGATCGTCGGGGCCGTCGGGCAGGTGCTTGCGGGCCTGGAGCTTGCCCAGGGAGCCGCGGCGGCAGGCCTCCGTCCCGACACCGTTGTCCTCCCGTCGGCGACCGGCGGAACCCAGGCGGGGCTCCTGGTGGGCCTGCGGACGGGAGGCCTGCCGACCGTCGTCCACGGGGTTGCGGTGACGCCGGCGGAGCCACTGCGCCCGGTCATCGCGGCGGTCGCCGCTGGTCTGGGCGAGCTCCACGGCCTGGCAACCGTCCACGACCGAGAGATCGTCCTCGATGGCAGCCAGCTCGGCGAGGGCTATGGCAGGCCGACCGAGGCAGCCGCG
>JANMBS010000545.1:0-14305 GCA_031360525.1 Thermomicrobiales bacterium | reverse complement strand
GGGGAGCGGAGGATCCGCGCTACCTGCCGCAGAATCTCGGGATCGCGCTGTTCGGGACGCCGGACCTCGCTCCGTCGACCCTCCCGGAGAGCATCGCCATCCACCCGACACCGGTCTGCGTCGACCCCTCGGACGAGCGTGGCCTGTTCGATGTCGCGTGTCCCCTGGCGGTCCCGCGCGACACCGGGATGAGCGTGATCCTGACCAGCCCGGCCTACCTGCTCGCGATCCCGGTCCTGCGTCGTTACGGACGGAGCCGGCTCGTGACCGGGGCGGTCCTGGCGGTCGGTTTCATCGCCCTCGTCAATCTCATGCACTTCTCGCAGGGCTGGGTCCAGTTCGGCTACCGGTTCAGCAACGACGCAGCGCCATTCGCGCTCATCCTGGTGGCACTCGGATCCCAGCGGCTGTCGGATCGCTCTCGATGGGGCATGCTCGCTGCGATGTCCCTCGTCGTCGTGTCGCTTGCCATCAACCTGTGGGGGGTCATGTGGAGCCGGTTGCTGGCATGGTGAGGAGACCGCGACTGGCGGCCTCGCTACTGGTCGGGCTGGTCGCGCTCGGAGCTGCCTCCCTTGCCCTGCTTCCCGGCGTCGCCTTCTGGGACACCGGTGAGTTGCAAGCGGTCGGCCCGCTGATGGGCACAGCCCACCCGACCGGCTTCCCGACCTACGTACTGCTCGGTTGGTTCGCGTCGGTCGTCCTCCAGCCGCTCGGCGAAGCGGCGTTTCGGATGAACCTGCTCTCGGCGATCTGCGTCGCGGTCGCTGCCGGGGTCACTGTCGACCTCGTCGTCCGCCTGAGCGGCCGGCTCGCGCTCGGGATGGCGGCCGGGGTCGGGCTGGCGCTCATGCCGACGGCCTGGGCGATGGCCACCCACGCCGAGACGCACACGCTCCACCTGGCATTCGTGGCGGTCCTGCTCTGGCTGCTGGTCGCATGGGACGAACGCGTTCGCGCGCCGGGTGCGCCGGAGGAGGAAGATCCAGCGGGCGACGGCCGTACCGACCGTGGCGACCGCTTCCTCGTCGCGGCGGCCGCGGTCTTCGGGCTGGCCCTCGGCAACCATTCCCTGACCATCCTGCTGGCCGTCCCGGTCGGGCTCTACGTGCTCGCGGTCGACCCCGGGATCTGGCGGCGCGGGCGGCTCGTCGTCTCATGCGTCGGCGTGCTTGCACTCACGGTGGTCGTCGTCTACCTCGAGCTTCCCCTGCGCGCCGGGCCGTTCCGTGCGCCACTTGTCTATGGGACGCCCGACACCTGGGAGGGGTTCAAGTACATCGTCCTGGCCGAGCAGTTCCGCGACAGCGTCAACGATCCGTTCGGTGAGCTGCCACGCAAGCTCGGCGACCTGGTGACACGGACCACGACCCAGTTCGGGATGCTGGCCCCGCTGATCCCGATCGGATTCATCGTGACCGCCGTGCGCCGGCCACGCTATGCGCTGCTGACCGGGACGGCCGCAGCGATCACCTGTTTCTTCGCTGCCTCGTACGTCAACGCCGACATCAGCCGCTACTACCTCGGGCCGGAGTTGATGGCCTGGACGTGGCTGGCCATCCTGGCCGCCGCGGCCGTCGATCTCCTGGCGGACCTGGCCGGCGACGTGGACCCGGCGATCGCCCGGACCCGCGCGGGGATGATCTCGCTGATCGTCGCAGTCGCCCTCGTCGTGCCGACCCTGCTGGAGGTCCCGACGCGCCATGCCGCGGTCGACGCCAGCCGCCAGGTCGATGCCGTGAACTGGACGGCCCACGCCCTCGACGTCATGGAGCCGGATGCCGCCATCGTCAGCTGGTGGAGCTACTCGACCCCGCTGTGGTACGCCCAGCGCGTGGAGGGCAAGCGCCCGGACATCGCGATCATCGACGATCGGACACGCTTGGATGAGAACCTCGGCGGGCTGACCGACGTCATCGATGCGAACCTCGGAAAACGCCCGGTCTACGTCATCCGCGTCGACCAGAACGAGGTCAGGCAGCTGGCCGGCCTCTACGACTTGGAGTACATCGATGGACGTGATGCCCGGACGCTGACCCGGGTGATCGGCCGCAAAGGCTCGTAGACCCGGGACGGATCAGCTCGAGCGGCTCTCGCCCTCGGCGTCGACGTCGAGCGAGTTGACGAAGTCGCGGAACACGTCGAGACGCGGATCGACGACTTGCTCGCCGGTCGCCTCGAGCGTCGAGCCCTCTTCGCCCTCGTCGTCGACGATGCCGGCGTCACCGCCGAGCGCCGCCTGTTCGAGGACCGCGTCGGCGGCAAAGATCGGGACATCGGCGCGAACGGCCAGGGCCAGCGCGTCGGACGGCCGAGCATCCACCTCGACCGTGCGGCCGTCCCGCTGGAGCAGGATCCGGGCGTGGAAGGTCTCGTCGGCGAGTTCGCTGATGACCACCCGATCGATCCGCGCGCCGAGCTCGTCGAGCGTCGTCGCGAACAGGTCGTGGGTCAGAGGCCGCTCCGGGGTCAGACCCTGGAGCTTCATCGCGATCGCGCTGGCCTCCCACGGCCCGATCCAGATCGGCAGGTAGCGGTCGCGCGCCTTCTCCTTGAGGATGACGACGTGGCGGCTCGAGAGCATGTGGACCCTGACGCTCTCGACGACCATCTCGACCAGCCCGTCGTCCATCGATCGATTATCCCACGGCCCGCGGGTCCGCCGACCGGCGCATCCGTTTACCGATGCTGATCGCGATCCTGGCCATCACCGCGCCGACCACGAACCCGCCGATGTGGGCAAAGAAGGCCACCCCACCGCCGCTCTGGATCATGCCCAGCGACGTCAGCCCGTCGAGCAACTGGAGCACGAACCAGAAGCCCAGCACGATCACGGCCGGGACGTCGATGAGCTGGTAGAAGAAGCCGAGGAAGACCAGCGAGGTCACCCTCGCCCGGGGGAAGAGCACGAAATACGCCCCCAGCGTCGCCGCGATCGCCCCCGACGCACCGATCGTGGGGATCGTCGAGGTCGGGTCGATGGCGACCTGCGAGAGGCCCGCAAGCGCTCCCCCGAGGAGGTAGAAACCGAGGAACCCCGGCCGGCCGAAGCGGTCCTCGACGTTGTTCCCGAAGATCCACAGGTAGAGCATGTTGAACAGCAAGTGCGCCCAGCCACCGTGGAGGAACTGGCTGGTGAACAACGTCGCCGTCGCATGCGACAGGTAGTCGCCGCGGGCCCAGGCCGCCGTCAGGTCGGCCGGGACGACCCCCCACTCGGTGATGAACGCGTCGAGGGCGCTCTCGCCGCCACTCGCCGTCAGGCCCAGCTCCCAGGCGAAGACGACGAAGCAGGCGATGACCAGCGCGAGCGTGACGACCGGGGTCCGGCGGGTCGGATTGGCGTCCCGCAGGGGGATCATGGGCGACCCTGGGTCAGGGCTTCTGGGTCGGCTTCGGTGTCGCCTCGCCCGGGCCTGACGGGCCGGGCGATGTGCTGGGCCTTGCGCCGGACGCGGCCTCCGGGACCGCCACCAGGATGGCCTGGTGGACGCCGTCGCGCGACATCCAAACGAGCGTCGAGGGTCCCGTGTCGGCCCCGGCGACGATGTACATCGCGCGCATGTCGTCCCAGTCTGGGGCGGCCCCGGCCAGGCGGTACTGGGCGACATACTTACCGTCGACCTTGGCCACGGCCACGATCCGCCGGTTGGCCTTGTCGAAGGCGTAGATCTGGCCCTCCCGGCGGGCTGGCCCGGCGGCGATGATCGAATACTTCGGTGCCGGGCGCAGCAGGCCGTCCTTCGGCGCCTTGGCCGTCCAGCCCTCGTTCTTGCCGCCGACGAAGCGGACGAGCGCGCCGTTGTCAGCCGCGAACAGGTCGCCGTCGACGAACGTCGACGTCATCGCCGCGACATCGCGCGCGGTCGCCAGCCAGGACGTCCGGCCTTGGGCCGGGAAGCCGCTGCCATCGGCGGCCGGTGAGTAGGCCCGGATCTGCTGCTCGGATGGATCGACGATGTACAGGTTGTAGAGGCCGCGCGTCCCCGGCCGCAGGAATGTGTTGATGCCCATGATGTCGTCCCCGAGCGATGCCGAACCTTCGAGCCTGACCTTGGTCAGCGTGCCCATGCCGGCGTCGTTGGACGGGCGCCAGCGCCACAGCAGGTTCTTCGTGTCGAGGATGAGGAGGTCCTGGCCACCGACGCCGAGGTAGCGTGGCGTGGCGACGGTCCCGCTCTTGTTCTTGGTCCCCTGCTTGACGACGAGCGTCACTTCCTTGGTCTTGAGACCGATCCGGTAGACCGCCTTGGTCGTCTGGTCGATGACGTACGGATTGCCATCGGGTCCCTGGACCATCGCGCTGAGGTCGAACGGGTCGGCGCCCTCGGCCGGCCTGAACGTGTAGAGGTCGGTCGAGGCGACCGGCACCACGCCGTAGAGCCGGTCCAAGCCGGCTTCGACCTGCTGCCGCAGCGGCGCGAGGACAGCCGGGCTGACGTTCGCCGCGGCGGCGATGTCGAGCTGCTTATGGGCGTCGGTCAGGAGGTCGAGCGCCTGGTCCGGTTCGTCGGTCACGAGATCGATCCCGGACCCGCTGACCTTGGCCAGGTCGGCCCGCGCCTGGTCGAGTGCCTTTTGGCCGGCGTTGACCGATGAGATCGCACCCGACGTCGGGCTGCCCCCGAACGCGTACACACCGAGCCCCAGCCCGCCGACGACCACGATCAGGGCGAGGACCGCTACTGCCGCCCGACGCTGCGTCTCGCGGCGCGACGCGAGTGGGGTGACCCGGCGGAGCGCCTGCTTGCGGCGCGGCATCAGGTCCTGGACGCGGGCGAACGCCCGCTCGATGGCGCCGCCGGCCGCCGTCCGGGCGCTCCCCGCGGCCGCGCTCACGGCGACGCCGGCAGCCTGGACATTGTCGGCGAGCGGGATCGGCGAGCGGTCGGGCGCGCCGGCCAGCGGCTCGGCCGGACGGACCGGCACGAGCGTGCGCGCCCGGCTGGTCGATGAGACCTCGGTCGCCTCGAATGCGATCGCCCCATCGCTCCCGGAGCCGTCGGCTGCCACGAAGCGGTGGTGGAGGTGCTCCATCGCCGATTGCGGGTGGAGGGTCAGCATCGCGTCCTTGAGCTCGTCGGCGCCGAGCTTGGCCATGACGTTCGGCGAGACGAGGATGAGCGAGTCACCGACCGAGATCTCGCCGCGCCAGACATCGGGCTCCAGGTCCCCCGACGGCAGGCCGCGTTCGCGATGGGGGTCGGGCAGCGTCGAGAGACGCGCCTGGCGGATGAGGTAGGCCTCGGCCGGGCCGACGGTCGCGACGTACATCTCGCTGCCGCGGACGACGGCAACGCCGATCCCGATCGGACCGTTTCCGTTGGGCGACTTGAGCCCGAGCCGGTCGGCCTGGTGGGCAAGGCGCTTGTTGGCCGTCGAAATCGCCTTCTGGAGGCAGACCCTGATCCCCGCCGACTCGTCGTAGTAGTACTCGTTGCGGATCGTCTCGGCCGCCAGGCGGGTCGCCTCGAGCGCGTGTCGCGACGAGATCCGAGAGGTCACCAGGAGGTAGAGGTGACCCTTGGAGCGCGCGACCGAGCCGACGCTCGGTTCGACGACGACGAGCGTGTCGGGAGAGTCGGCGAGTCGATCATGCTCGGCGACGACGCCGAGCTTCATGTGGAGCCGTACGGCCATCCGGGCCTCTCGTGTTCGGGCGGGCCCCACGGCCCAGGGGTCGCGGGTGACGGGCGGACGAGGTCTGATCGGGCTTTGCGTTGCTTCGGCCGCGGTCGGCCGCCTCTGAGGTGGCTGGCAGGTGACCGGGATTATACGCGGGGACCCCGGCGCCGGACGTGGACCCGCAATTCGCGGGCGCCGACCCCACCTGGTGCCGCCGCGAACGCGCTCAGGAGCTCACCGCTGCGCAAACGTAGCTCCTGCGCGACGATCGGCGCGTCGGCCTCGACGTCGAGGGTGAACCCCTGGAGGCGGACGACGCGGCAGGCGCCCGCGGCGGCCGGGACGCGCTCGGCCACGAGCGCCTCGAAGGTCGCCATCGCCCGCGAGAGGCGCAGCTCGTCCTCGAGGCCGAGGCCGCGCGCCGCGTCCGGGATGAGGTCGCCGATGCGGACCATCGGCCGCTTCCGCTGGCCGCTCATCGCGAGGCGTCCCTGGCAGCGCCGACGGGACCAGCGACCAGGCGCGCCCCGTCGGGCCCGGTGCGGACCTCCCAGGCCGTCGCGATCGCTCGCAGTTCAGGGTCGAGGTCGTCGAGCGTCGTGGTGGTCACGAACGCCTGCGGCAGCGCCGCGATGCGCCGGACAAGGTGCGAGCGGCGGTCCGGATCCAGCTCGGAGAAGACATCGTCGAGCAGGAGCAGTGGCGGGCGACCGTCGAGCGCCGTGATGAGGTCGAGCTCGGCCAGCTTGAGTGCCAGGATCGCGGTCCGTTGCTGGCCGCGCGATGCGAACGACGCGAGGTCCCGGCCATCGAGCTCGAAGACGAGGTCGTCACGGTGCGGGCCGATCAGCGTCGATCCGTTCCAGACCTCCTTCTCTGCCGTCTCGGCCAGCCGGCGGGCCAGCGCAGCGCGCGGTAGCTCGCCGGGGAGCGGCGGTGCGTTGGTCTCGTAGCGGATCGCCAGTCGCGCCGCGGCCGCCTCATCAGGGGCGATCTCGGCATGGGCGCCTGCCAGCGGCTCGGCGAGGACCTCGAGCAGGCGCCGCCGTTCGGCGACGATCGTGGCACCGGCGTCAAGGAACGCCCCGTCCCAGAAGCGGAGCTCGTCGCGAGACGCGCCCTCCTCGCGGATGGCCCGCAGGAGGCTGTTGCGCTGCTGGAGCGTCCGGCCGTAGGTCGCGAGCGCGTCGGCGTAGGCGGGCGAGCTGGCCGACGCCAGCTGGTCGAGCACGGCGCGCCGGAGCGAGGGGGACCCGGCGATGAGGAGCATCTCCTCAGGCGCGAAGAGGACGATCCGAAGCAGGCCGCCCAGGCCCGTCGCCCGTCGCCCCAGCCCGTTCACCCGGATCCGCTTGCGACCGGCCGTCCCCGCGGCGCCAGCCCGGACGATCGCGACCTCCACCGTATCGCGTCCGATGGATCCCTCCACCCGGGCCAGGTCGGTGCCCCAGCGGATGATCTCGCCGTCGGT
Source organism: Thermomicrobiales bacterium (assembly GCA_031360525.1). Taxonomy (GTDB): domain Bacteria; phylum Chloroflexota; class Limnocylindria; order Limnocylindrales; family CSP1-4; genus SPCO01. Next base: position 7,209 of record JANMBS010000545.1, on the reverse strand, counting down.
CGTGGTCCGGTGCGAGCGTCCCCAGGCGAGCAGGACCATCGCCTCGAGCAGGCTCGTCTTGCCGGCCGCATTGGGCCCCCACACGAGGTGCGGGCCGGGGCCGAACGTCGCGTCGAGCGACGCGTAGCCACGGAGGTCAAGCAGGCTGATTGTCTCGAGCAACGGGCGATCGGCACCCTTCAACTGCGAGCTGACTCACATGCTCCGAGGTCCACGGGGGAGCCCCGCGACCCCAGTGGCCCGAGGATTCTAGGAGGTGGTCCGGACCGGCATGACGACGTGGATGTACTGGTCGTCGCCGACCGGCTTGAAGACGCCGGGCGAGAGGGGTCCGTTGAGTTCGAGGGCGAACTGGTCGGCGTCCACGTTGGTCAGGACATCCGCCAGGTAGCGGGCGTTGAAGGCGATCGTCGTGCCGTCGCCCTCGACCGCCGCCTCGACCTGGCCGACGAGGTCGCCGACCTCGGCGTTGGCGCTCACGGTGATCCCGGGCTCGCCGTCGGACGAGACCTGGAGCTTGACGATATTGGCCGACTCGTGGGCGATCAGGGCGGCCGGACGGACGGCACGCAGGAGCTCCTCGCGGTCGAGGATCGCTCGCGTGGTGTGGGTCTGTGGCACGACCTGCTGGTAGTTCGGGAACTGGCCGTCGATGAGGCGGCTGACCAGGTCGATCCCGTCCAGGTGGAAGAGGATCTGATTGCGCTGACCCGCGAGCACGACCTCGACCGGTTCGTCGACATCGGACAGGATCCGGGCCAGCTCGTTGAGTGCCCGGGCCGGGATGACCACGCTCGTCTCCGGGACGGCATCGAGGATCGGGATGGTCTTGACCGCGATCCGGTAGTTGTCGGCCGCTGCCAGGGTCAGCTTGTCGCCCTCGAACCTGGCGAGGACGCCGGTAAGGATCGGTCGCGCCTCGTCGCTGGCCGCCGCGAACGCCGTCTCGGCGAGGGCCTGGCGCAGGACGTTCTGGGCGATCCGGGTGGTCGGCCGCTCGCCGGCGGCGCCGATGGCCGGGAACTCGTCCGCATCGATCCCCTTGATGTGGGTCTCGAACCGGCCGCAGCGCAGGTCGAGGGTATCGCCCGTGCCGAGCGCGAGGTCGACCCGGTCGCCGGCCGGCAGTGAGTTGACGAGGTCGGTCAGGAGCTTGGCCGGGACCGTGGTCGCGCCATCGACCTCGATCTTGCCCGGGACCCAGTAGACGATGCCGATCTCGAGGTTGGTGGCGGTCAGCTTGAGCCCGGCGTCCTCGGTCTTGAGCAGCACGTTGGCCAGGACCGGCAGCGTGCTCCGGTTCGAGACGGCGCGACTGACGACCGACAGGCCGCGCGCCAGGTTCTCTTGCATGACGGAGAGTTTCACGTCGGGCTTACTCCAGTGTGTGGTCGGTCCGCGGTTGCGCGGGTCGGGTCGGGCCGGCGGTCGGGCTGCCGTGGGATCGGCCATTCCTCGGGATCGTGCCGGGTCGGTAGTAGTGGGTATCTTCTCTCTATCTTCTCATCCCGTCATCACCGTAGTAATGGTGTGGACTCGGTGGAGAGGCGTGCTCCGACGTGAGCGATGTCGCGGTGGACCACCGGTCGGTGGCGGTGGACGAGTCGGTCGCCGACCGGGGTGCCATGGCGGACAGATGGTGGACGGTCCGGCCGGGTCGTCCAGGATGCGTCGCGCGGGCGGTCAGCCGTCCACCCGGCACGTGCCATCGATCCGCCCCGGCGGTGGCAGATGTCCACATCTGACCAGGGTTTTCCACCGATTCCGTGCCGTTATCCACCGTGGAGGGCCCGGAAGGTCCCGTCGGGGACCGTTCGACGACCCGGCGCGCGACCTCGCGGCGCGGGTCAGTCCGCGTAGATCAGCTCCCGGACCGCGGCGATCTCGCGTCGGAGTTCGTCGTTGACGGCGACCTCGCGGGTGATCTTGTCGCAGGCGTGCAGCACCGTGGAGTGGTCGCGGCCACCGAGCTCTGCCCCGATCCGCAGGAGCGAGACATCGGTCTCCTCGCGCATCAGGAACATCGCGATCTGGCGCGGGACGACGATCGCCTTATCGCGCTTCTGACCCGCGAGGACGTCCATCGGGACGCTGTAGTACTCCGAGACGACCTTCGCGATGCGCTCCGGGGTGACCTGCCGCTTCTTCGGGTTGTAGAGGACGTTCGAGAGCACCGCCTGGGCGAGCTCGATGCCGATCGGCATGGCGCCCATGCTCGCGTAGGCGACGATCCGGTTCAGCGCGCCCTCGAGCTCGCGGATGTTGCTGACGACCTTGCGTGCGATGAACTCGATGACATCCGAGGTGACCGGGACGGCGCCTTCCTCGGCTTTGGCCCGCAGGATCGCGATGCGCGTCTCGAGATCCGGCGCCGTCAGGTCCGCGATCAGGCCCCACTCGAACCGGCTGCGCAGCCGCTCCTCGAGGGTCAGGATCGCCTTCGGCGGCCGGTCGGACGACAGCACGATCTGCTTGCCATCCTCGTGGATCGCGTTGAACGTATGGAAGAACTCCTCCTGGGTCCGTTCCTTGTCGGCGATGAATTGGATGTCATCGATGAGGAGCAGGTCGATCCGCCGATAGCGGGCGCGGAACTCGTCGATCTTGCCCTGCTGGATCGAGGCGATGAACTCGTTTGTGAACTTCTCGCTGGTCGCGTAGACGACCCGCTTGCGCGGGAACTTGGCGATGACCTGGTTGCCGATGGCGTGCATCAGGTGGGTCTTGCCGAGCCCGACGCCGCCGTACAGGAAGAGCGGGTTGTAGGCATGGCCCGGGCGTTCCGCCACCGACAGGCTGGCCGCATGGGCGAGCCGGTTGGCCGACCCGACGATGAAGTTGGCGAAGGTGTAGCGCGGGTTGAGGTATGTCGTCCCTCCCTCGCCACCGATCCGGGTCGGCTCGACCCGGACCTGCTGACGGGGAGCCGGACCGTTCCGCGATGAACCGGGGGATGCCTCGGCGCCTATCCCCGCCCCGACCGCCGGCACCGGCTCGGCCTCAGCCTCGGCGGGGTTCTCCGGCGTGGCGCCGATGACGAACTCGACCTGGACGCTGTAGCCCACGATCCGGGCGAGGGTCTGGCTGATCAGCGAGCGATAGCGCGACTCGAGCCAGTCCTTGGCGAAGCCGTTCGGGACGGCGATGCGGAACCGTTGCTCGTCGACATCCACAAGCTGGGTGTCGCGCAGCCACGTCTCGAAATTGGCCGGGGAGAGCGAGACCTGAAGCTCTCCCAGGGCCGCCCGCCAGACTTGTCGTGCGTCCATTCGTCGATGGGATCCTGCGGTGTGGGGTGACGGTTGATGGGTAGCGTTCCCTACGGTCCGTGATCGGGGCCTGGGGTCTCGCGCGCTCGGAACGGATGTTGCTAGGGCACCGGTCGACGACGTTCCCGAGGATCCTGTCGGGCTTCGGTTGTATCCCGCGTACGTCTCCGGCGCCGAGGGCCCGGAAAAGATAGCACTGCCCGGAGGCGGGCCGCAAGACGATTCTGCAATACTCCCAGGGAGTATCGGTGCATGACCGGAGGATATGCCCGCGATCCGTGACCCTCGGCTCCGGCGACGATGGCGAACCGGTCGCCAGTGACGTCCTCGGGTCCGCGAGGCGAGGGCGGGGTCCTGACGTTTGACACCCCTCTCGGACGCGGCCTATCATCCGCCGGACGACGACGCGCCGTGCGCTTTCGGGCGCCAGGCGCGTTTACGTGCCTTCAGGGGGTAGTGACAGACCGTCCCCGAGGCCGGATGGAGAGGATCCCGGACAGTCCCGATGACCAAGCAGACCTATCAGCCGAAGAAGCGCCACCGCGCCAAGGAACACGGCTTTCGCGCCCGGATGAAGTCGGCCGGCGGCCGTCGCATCCTGGCGGCCCGCCGAGCCCGCGGCCGAAAGCGGCTGACAGCCTGACCATCGGGCGCGGCTCCAACACGCCGCGGCTCGTGATGCTCTCCCGACCGCAGGACTTCGCGGCGTTCCAAGGCGGCGGGACCACCCGGTCCCACCCGCTCCTCATCGCCCGGTTCCGGCGGACCGATCTCGAGACGACCCGCTTCGGGCTGTCGACCGGCCGAGCGCTCGGCGGGGCGGTGGTTCGAAACCGTGTCCGTCGCCGGCTCCGCGAGGCGCTCAGGATGATGGCGCCGTCATTCCAGCCCGGCTGGGACGTCCTCATCATCGCCAAGCCGGCGATCGTCAATGCCGATCAAGGATCGCTGGTCGGGGCTCTGCGCCGAACCCTCGTCAAGGGCGGCGCACTCGGAGGTTCGACGGGTTGAAGCGCATCGGCATCGGGATGATCAAGCTCTACCGGATCGTGTTCGCGTGGATGCCGTCGAGCTGTCGCTACGAACCGACCTGCTCGCGCTACGCCGAGCAGGCCATCGACAGGTACGGACTCCTCAAGGGGAGCTGGATGGGGGCCCGGCGGATCGCCCGCTGTCACCCCTGGGGCGGGAGCGGTTATGACCCGGTTCGCTAGCGAGGTCCGCGACAAGTGACATTCAGTCGCCCCAGCTGGCGTCAGGTCGGCGCGATCGCCCTCCTGCTGCTGGTCGTTTTGGTCGTGGCCGCGTGTGCGGCCCCGGCCGGCCCTGGCGCGTCGGGTGCGTCGGGCGCGCCCCATGTGTCGGCGACGCCGCAGCCGCCACTCCAGCCGGCGCAACCCGGCGCGGACCCGATCAGCCTCCTGGCCTGGCTGTTCACCCCGATCTTCCAGGTCATGTTCATCATCATGGTGGCGGTCTACGTCTTCCTGGAGGGGCTGGGGGTCCCAGGTGCGATCGGCTGGGCGATCGTCGTCCTGACCCTGGTGGTCCGCTCGCTGGTCATCCCGCTCTACCGGCGCCAGCTCGTATCGCAGCGCCGGATGCAGATGCTCCAACCGGAGATCAAGGAGATCCAGCGGCGCTACAAGGGCGATTCCATGAAGGCGCGGGTCGCCCAACAAGAGCTGATGAAGGAACGTGGCATCAGCCCGCTGGCAGGCTGCCTGCCGCTCCTGTTGCAGATGCCCCTGCTGTTCATCATGTACTCGGTCATCCAGCACGGGCTGACCAACCAGGACCCGACGGCGATGCTGTCGGTCTTCGGCATCCCGGTCGTCAACCTGACGTGCACCAATGTCGTGAATGGCGTCGTCGAGGCGGCCCGGCCGTGCATCGACACGATCATCCCCATCTTCGGGGGCATCGACGTCAGCAAACCGTCGACCTTCCTCGACATCTCGATCCCGGGCACATCCATCGTCCTCGGACTGAGCATCCTGGCCATCGGGTCGGCCGGGCTCCAGCTGGTCCAGTCGCGGATGATGCTGCCGACCACGAGGCCCGAGGACGACGATCCCAATACGAAGATCCAGCGTCAGACCATGCTTCTCCTGCCGCTGATCTCGGTCGCATACGGCGGTTTCCTGCCGGCCGGCCTGTTCATCTACTGGATCACCGCCACGATCTTCTCGATCGCCCAGCAATACCTCATCGTGGGCTGGGGCGGGATGTTCCCATTCTTCGGCCGGACACCGGCGTTCGCGACGGGTCACGCGCCGCGCTTCCCCGTATCGATGCCACCACCCCCCGACCCCAGCAAGCGTGCGGCCATCCTGACCGACGCCGACAAGAAGACCACGGCCGCTTCGACGATCCGCCCCCGAGAGCGGGGCCGTCAGGGCCGACGAGGGAGACGACGCTGACATGAGCGAGTACCGCGAATTCACCGGCAAGTCCGTCGAGGAGGCACTCAAGCTCGCCCGCGAGGCGTTCGGTGCCGACCTCAACGACCTGGACTTCGAGATCCTGACGCCCGGCAGCCGCGGGGTCCTCGGGATGGGCGCGGAGCCGGCCCGCATCGTCGCCGCGCCGCGTACAGCGCTCGGAGGCGCTGCCCCCAAACGGGAGGCCGCGGCCGCCGTCCCGCTTCCGCCCGCCCCGCCTCGTGACGATCGACCGCGCGAGGACCGCCCTCCACGTCCGGACGACCTACAACGCGACGATCGACCCCAGCCTGACCGTCCGCCCCAAGGAAGCCGGCCTCCACAGGGTGACCGGCCCCCCCGCCGTGACGATCGGCCCCGTGACGACCGGCCCCGTGACGACCGGCCCCGCGACGATCGGCCGCGTGGCGACCGACCCCCGCGCCGGGACGACCGACCCCCGCGCCGGGACGACCGACCCCGCCGCGACGACCGCGGTGCTCCGGCCCGCGGCGGACCGGCCGACCTGTCGGCTTCCGAGGCGGCTGAGGTCGCGGCCGCCCGTGGCTCCCTTGCCGCCGAGCGTGCCGACCTGGAAGCGGCCGAGGCCTCGCCTGAGGCTCTCGCCGCCGGCAAGGCGATCCTCGAGCAGCTGATGCGCCACCTCGGGTTCGACGTCCGGGTCGAAGTGGAGACCGGCGAGACGAGCCGCCTCAACGTCGTCGCCGACGGTGACGAGAAGGAAGCCCTCGGGGCGCTCATCGGTCGCAAGGGGGAACGCCTGTCGGCGCTCCAGCACCTCGTCAACCTGATGCTCTCGAAGGAGATGGGTACCTGGACACGCGTCCTGGTCGATGTCGAGGACTACCGCGGCCGGCGCGAACGCCAGCTGCGCGAGCTCGCCGACCGTGCCGCGGCTCGGGTCGTCGAGACCGGCAAGATGCTTCAGCTGGAGCCGATGTCGGCTCTGGAGCGACGCTGGATCCACCTCTCCCTGCGCGACCATCCGGGTGTCGCCACGCAGTCGATCGGCGAGGAGCCGAACCGCCGCGTGGTCCTCGTCCCGCGGAGCGCCGTCTAGACCCGGATCACCGGCGTCGTGCTCGTCGGGCGCTAGCGGCGTCAGCCTCGTCGGGGTCAGCCCTCGGCGGCCTGGATCCCGCGCCAGATCCTCGGCGCCGTCATCGGCAGCTCGCGGAAGCGCACCCCGGTCGCAGCGGCGATGGCGTTGGCGACCGCCGCGGCGGCTCCGCAGACCGGACCCTCGCCGATCCCCTTCGCGCCGTACGGGCCGTCGGGTGCCGGCACCTCCACGATGATGGTCTCGAAGGTCGGGACCGCGGTCGCCGTTTGCATCGCGTAGTCGAGGAAGGTGCCCGTCAGCAGCTGTCCGTTCTCGTCGTGGACCATCGCCTCGTGGAGCGCCCAGCCGAGCCCCTGCGTTGCGCCACCGTGGAGCTGACCCTCGATGATCGCCGGACTGAGCGCCCGGCCGACATCCTGGGCCAGGACGTAGT
>JANMBS010000501.1:0-2358 GCA_031360525.1 Thermomicrobiales bacterium | reverse complement strand
CGCCATCCGGCGCTCCAGCCGGCCCTGGAAGAGCGAGAACAGGATCGTCATGACCCAATAGATGAACGCCGCGACGAGGAGCGTCTGCATCGACTGGAAGCTCGGCCGTCCCGCCGTCTGCGCCCGCCACAGCACCTCCTGGACGCCGACGACCGACGCCAGCGCCGAGTCTTTGATCATCGCCACGAAGTCATTGCCGACCGCCGGTGTGACGATGCGGAACGCCTGCGGCGCGATGATCCGACGGAACGTGGTCCGCGAGGTCATCCCGAGCGACTCCGCCGCCTCGGTCTGGCCGTGCGGCACCGCCTCGATCCCCGACCGGAAGACCTCGGTCATGTATGACCCGTAGTTGAGGCTGAGGGCGACGATCGCGGTCGGGACGGGGTCCAGGATGATGCCGGCCTGTGGCAGGGCGAGGAAGATGAACAGGATCTGGAGGATGAGCGGCGTCCCGCGAAAGAACGAGACGTAGAAGCTCGCGACGCCGTTGATGTACGGGTTCCGCGACAGGCGTCCGAGTGCGCCGAGCCCCGCCAGGATCGTTGCGAAGAAGATCGATGTAACGGCGAGGAAAAGAGTCATCGGGACGCCGAGCAGGATGAACGGGATCGTCTTCCGCAGGAACGTCGTGTCGACGCCGACCGTGGCCAGGATGAAGATGACGAGCGCGGCGACGATGACCGCCCAGGTGCTGAGGAACGCCACGCGCCACCGGCGGCTCCGACGCTCGCGCGCCTTGGAGATCTGGGTCACAAGCAGCTGGTTGGCGGACCTCGCCGCGAGCGAACTTCCGCCCAAACCTTCGCTCATGGCCGCACGGCCCCTGGGGTCGCAGTCATCTCACTCACCCCTTCCACACGAAACAGCAACGCGCCCGGACGACAAGCGTCCGAGCGCGCATTGCGAACGATCGACCGGGATCGGTCAGGACGGCTTGACGGTCGCGTCCTTCTCTAGCCACTTCGTGGACAGCTGCGAGAGCGTGCCGTCGGCGTGCATCTCCCCCACGATCTCATTGAGCATGGCGACGAGCGCCTTGTCATCCGGACCGCTCTTGTCGAGCGCGAAAGCGACCGACACGGTGAAGATCGGCGGGCCTGCCAGCACGCGGATCGGCTGGGTCTTGGCCGCATCGGCCAGGCCGTTGGCGTTTGCCACGATGGCGTCGAACTTCCGACCCGCGGCCACCGCCTGGACGCACTCGTTGTCGGTGGGCAGTGCCGTGACCTTGGGCGTTGTCGGGGCTGTGACGATATTCGGGTCGACGATCTCGAGAGTGCCGTTGAGCCATTGCTCATAGGTGGTCGCCGTTCCGACGCAGAACGTCTTGCCGCCATCCAGCTCGGCCAGCGACTGGATCGGCGAATCCTTCGGGACCGCGACTGCGCCCGAGTCGAAGTAGTACGGGTCGACGAAGTCGACCACCTTGGCGCGACCGACGGTCACACTCATGGAGCCGATCGAGATGTCCCAGCGGCCGCCCCAGCTGCCGGCCGTGATGAGGTCCCAACCGGGCGTCTGCCAGTCGACCGCGATGTCCTTGCCGAGCTTGGCGCTCAGGCGCTTGACCGTCTCCTCGGCTGTCGAGGTGTCAAAGCCCTCGTACTTCTGCGTGTCGATGTTGAGGAACGAGAACGGCTTGTAGTTCGGGTCGGTCGAGATGCGGATCTTGCCCGAGCTGAGGACGATCCCGAGCAGCGACTTCGGATCGACGGTGCTTGGGTCGAAGGCGGCGGCCGATGCAGACGCCCCGGGCGAGGCCGCTGCCGACGCCGCGGCTGACGCCGCAGCGGTGGCCGCGGTGGATGGCGCGGTGGTCGAGCCGCCGCCCGTCGTGCAGGCCGATGCCGCGATGACCGCGGCGCCAAGCAGCGCCAACAGCCGTGTGGACTTGTTCATGATCTCCTCCAAACAGTCCCGAGGCACCGCTAGGACAGTGCCGACAACGGAGAGGCGCCCTCCTCGGCTCCCCTCCGAAGGTCGGTACTATCGCATAGCCGACCGTGCCCGGCGCAAGGGCGCGGTCGCCGGCCTACTGGATCGGCGATCGGAGGGTGACCCGCCGTCCCTACTCGGTCAGGCCGACGACGTGCCCCTCGGGATCAGCGATCAGCGCCAGCTGGGCACTCCCGTCCGGGCTGAACTTGGGCATGACGACCGTGCCACCCAGGTCCGCGACCTTGGCCAGGGTCTCGTTGATGTCGTTCACGCGGACGTAGCCGGTGACGTGACCGGCCGATCCGTCCGGAGTGCTGCCGATGCCGACGGCCGGCCCGGTCGACGCCGGATCGGTGATCCCGTAGCCGCCCGGGTTGCTGGTGTCGAGCGCCCAGCCGAACAGGTCGCTGTAGTAGC
>JANMBS010000487.1:0-3624 GCA_031360525.1 Thermomicrobiales bacterium | reverse complement strand
GAGGCCAAGGGAATGGATGGTGACGTCGCGCGATGCCAGTTCCACGGTCTCGCCGGCACGCGCCATGGCATACGCCCGTCGGCCACCGACCTTGATCGCGCTGTAGGCCGGCGGCCGCTGCGAGATGGCGCCGGTCAGGCCGGAAAGTGCCGTCAGCACTGCGGCCTGGGCCGGAGCCGGGCCCGAGGCCGGGGTCAACTCGCCCTCGAGATCGTCGGTCGTCGATGACGCTCCGAAGCAGACGGTCGCCCGGTACGCCTTGCGGTCGCCGAGGTGGTACTCCACGACCCGCGTAGCGTGCCCGAGGAAGACCGGCAGCACCCCTGCGGCGAACGGATCAAGTGTTCCGCCGTGACCGACGCGCTTCGTTGCGGCCAGCCGCCGCACGAGGGCGACGAGGTCGTGCGAGGTCGGACCGGCCGGCTTGGCGACCACGAGGATGCCATCGAGCCCGGGGCCCAGCGACGAACGCGCCACGTCAGCGCTGGAGGGCGGCGACCAGCCGGGTCGCCTCGGCGAGGACCGGTGGCCGTGCCTCCTCGACCGAGGATGCGATCGAGGCGCCGGCCGCGCGGGCATGCCCGCCGCCCCCGAACCGCCCCGTGAGCACCGTCGCATCGACGCCGCCCGGCCTGGTCCTGACACTGACCCGTGTCGCCTTGCCGGCATCGGCTTCCTTGAACAGGATGGCGACCTCGGCGGCCTCGGCCTGGGACAGGAGGTCGATGATCCCCTCGGAGTGAGCACGTTCGGCGCCGGTGGCCGCGATGTCGGCCTCGGTCAACGTGGACCACACGATCCGTCCATCGTCGGCACTCTCCAGGCGATCGAGGACGACCCCGAAGAGCCGCAACTGGACATCGGGCTTGGTGCGGTAGAGGCGCCGCGAGATCTCGGCGAGCGGTGCCCCGGCCTCGACCAGGGCGGCCGACACCACGAGGGTCCGCGGCGTCGCGTTCGGGTGGGCGAAAGTCGCGGTGTCCATCACGATCCCGGCCATCAGCGCAGCCGCCAGGACGCCCTCGCCGGCATCGAGCGGGACTCCGAGCCCGCCCGCCAGCAGGGCCACCATCTCGCAGGTGGCCGCGGCTCTGGGGTCGATCCAGTCCGCGGCCTCGGCGGCGTCGTTCGAGGCGTGGTGGTCGATGATCACCCTCGGCAGCCGCGCGAGCAGGTCGGCGTGCCGGGCACCGACCTCGCCGATCCGCTCGAGCGAGCCGCAGTCCGAGATGACGAGCAGGTCGTAAGGTGTGGCGGTATCCGGGTCTGTCCGGAAACGCTCGACGCCCGAGATGAACTCGTACAGCGCGGGGACCGGGTCCGTGCAGACCGCATCGGCCGTCCCGCCCAGCGCCTCGACGATCCGGACGACCCCGAGCGTGGCGCCAAGCGTGTCCGCATCGGGGTTCTCGTGGCTGACCGCCAGCACGCGCTTCGCGGACCGCAGCCGATCGACCACCGCGGCGGGGACCGCATCCAGGTATGAAGTCAGGTCGACGGACGTCACCGAGCGCCTTTCCGCGAGGTGCCCTTGCGCGGCACCGTCGAGCGCGGCCCGGTCCGCTTGTGCCGTGGCCGAGGTGCGGGTGGGATGAAGACCGCGGACGGAGGCTCCTCCGCCAGGTCGAACTCGTGCGGCAGTCGGGCGACCGGTGTCGGCAGCGACTCGGCGACGGCGACATCCGGGTCCGGGATCGACCCGGCCTCGAGTTCGGCGAGCATCTGCAGGATGCGGGTGCCGCGCTCGGCGGTGTCGTCGAGGTGGACGTGAAGGTCCGGGATGCGCCGGATGCGCAGTCGCAAACCCAGTTCGTGACGGATGAACGGCATCGCGTGTCGAAGAGCCGCCACGGCGGCTTCCCGCTCGGCCGGCTGGCCGATGACGCTGACCCAGACCTTCGCGTGGCGCAGGTCGTCGGTCGTCTCGACACCCGTGATCGTCGCGAAGCCGACCCGCGGATCCGCGACCTCACGACTGACGATGGCGCCGATCTCCTGTCGCAGGAGCTCGTCGACCCTCTCGGTTCGCTGGCTCATGGGATCAGGCCGCGACCGGGGCCGGCGGTTCGCAGTTCACTGGTCAGCTGGCCACTCGGCTGACTGTTTGTGAGGTGAAACATTCGATGATGTCGCCTTCCACGATCTCGTGGAAGTTCGCGAGCTGGATGCCGCATTCGTAGTTGGCCTGGACCTCGCGGACGTCGTCGCGGAAGCGTCGGAGCGATTCGATCCTGTCCGTGGCGATGACCTTCGAACTGCGCCAGACCCGGGCGTTGCCGCCGCGGACGATGCGGCCGTCGGTCACGAACGAACCGGCGATCACCGTGTTCTTGCCGACGCGGATGATCTGGCGGACCTCGGCGCGGCCCTCGACGACTTCCACGATCTCCGGCTCGAGCAGTCCCTTGAGCGCCGCTTCGACGTCGTCGGTCAGCTTGTAGATGATGTCGTAGAGCCGGACATCGACCCCTTCGGCCTCGGCGGCTCGACGGGCGGTGTCGGTGATCTTGGTGTTGAAGCCGATGACGATGGCGTCCGAGGCGGCAGCCAGCATGATGTCGTTGTCGGTGATGTCGCCGGCGCCCTCGAGGAGCACGTTGAGGCGGATCTCGTCCTGGTCGAGCTGCTCGAGGGCGTGGGTGATCGCACCCAGGGACCCCGAGACGTCCGACTTCAGGATGATCCGCAACTCCTTGGCCTGACCCGCCTGGATCTGGCTGTAGAGATCCTCCAGCGTCGCACGGCCACTGCCATCGCCGGCCTTCGCGGCGGTCGCGGCCTTGCGCGACTCGACCATGGTGCGGGCTTCCTTTTCGTCGCCGACGACGCGCAGGATGTCGCCGGCTTGCGGGACATCGGACAACCCGAGGATGACGACGGCGCTCGACGGACCGGCCTTGGTGACTCGCTTGCCCATGTCGTTCTCGAGCGCGCGGACGCGCCCGAACGTCTCGCCGACGACGATGATGTCGCCGACCTTGAGCGTCCCTGTCTGGACGAGCGCGGTCGCGACCGGACCGCGGCCCTTGTCGAGCTTGGCCTCGACGATGGTCCCGATCGCATCGCGTTTCGGGTTGGCCTTCAGCTCCTGGAGGTCAGCCACGAGCAGGATCATCTCGATGAGCTCGTCGAGCCCGAGTCGGGTCTTGGCCGAGACCGGCACGAGCGGCACGTCGCCGCCGTACTCCTCGACCACGATCCCCGCCTCGGTCAGTTCGGTCTTCACCCGGTCGGCGTTGGCATCGGCTTTGTCGATCTTGTTGAGCGCGATGATGATCGGCACCTTGGCGGCCTTGGCGTGGCTGATCGCCTCCAGCGTCTGGGGCATGACCCCGTCGTCGGCGGCGACCACGACGACCGCGATGTCGGTCACCCTGGCGCCGCGGGCACGCATCGCCGTGAACGCCTCGTGGCCAGGCGTGTCGAGGAAGACGACGCGCTTGCCGTCGTGGGTGACCTCACTCGCGCCGATGTGCTGGGTGATCCCACCGCGCTCGCCGGCGGCCACCTCGGTCGTCCGGATCGCGTCGAGGAGGCTGGTCTTGCCGTGGTCGACGTGGCCCATGACCGTCACGATCGGCGCGCGCGGCTGGAGGAGCGACGGATCGTCCTCCTCGAACAGGA
>JANMBS010000466.1:0-9835 GCA_031360525.1 Thermomicrobiales bacterium | reverse complement strand
GGCGGGCCACTATCTCGGCGGTCTGCGCGGCGCGCAGCTTCGGCGAGCTGATGATCGCGTCAGGCTTGAACCCGACGCCGGCCAGAAACGCCCCGTGACGGTCGGCCTGCTTCTCGCCCTTGTCGGAGAGCGGCCGCCCGGCTCGGGGCGTTCCTGGCTGGGGTGGGGTTCAAACCGGACGCGATCATCAGCTCGCCGAAGCTGCGCGCCGCGCAGACCGCGGAGATCGTCGCGCGCCATCTCGGCCTCCCGTTCTCGACCGACGACCGCCTGGCAAGGGCCTTCGACCTCCCGACGCTCGAAACGCTCGTGCGCGATGCGGGCGACCCGTCACGACCTGTCGTCGCCGGCCACGATCCCGATTTCAGCGAGTTGGTCGCCGAGCTGTGCGGTGCTCCGCAGATCCCGATGCGCAAGGGCGCGCTGGCCCGGGTGGACGTCGAGCGGCCGCTGCGACCGGGCGGCGGCACCCTCCGCTGGCTGATCCCGCCCGACCTGCTCAAGCCAGAACGCTAGGGCCGGGCCAGCGGGACCTCGTCCTCGGCGCTCTCCGGGAACGGCAGTGCGATCGGGTCGGTCGCGAGACGGCTCCGGCCCTCCGCGTCGAAGCGGTCGAGACCGAGCTCGGACGGGTCGATCAGGGTCGACTCGCCCCACACGATGAGGTCCGCCGCGACACGGGCGATGCCCGGTCCCCACATCATGCCGTGACCGCCTGGCGAGGCGATGGAGACGCCCTCGATCGGGTCCCCAACGGCTGTCAGGGCGGGCCCGACGATCGGCAGGTGGTCGGGCGTGTAATCGATGGTCGCCGCCCAGATCTTGCGTAGGCCGAGGTCGCGCGTCACAGGCACGAGGGAGGCGAGCCGGGTCCGCATCGTCTCGTAAAAAGCCCCGTCGATCGTGGTCGCCTCGCCCGGGATCTCCGCGGGGTTGCTCCAGCCGAACAGGAGTCCGCCCTCCTCGAGGCGCCAGTAGAGTCCCGCTCCGATGTCGAAGACCATCGGCATGGTTTCGACGCTGAAGGCTGGATGGGGCTCGAGGATCGCGACCGTGTGGCGGGCGGCCCCGACCGGGATGCGGACGCCGGCCGAGCGACCGACCGCGCGCAGGCTGGGACCGCCGGTGAGCAGGACGCGCTCGGTTTCGATCGGGCCGGCGTCAGTCTCGACCGCGACGACGCGGGTGCCGCCGTCGCCGGTCGCGACGGTGCGCAGGCCGGTGAAGGCGGTGCGCTCGCGGAGTTCGACGCCGGCCGCCTGCATCGCGAGCGAGTAGGCGCGGACGTTGCGTGGCGGGTCGATCGCTCCATCGGCCGCGGCGAAGCTCCCGCCCCGGTGACCATCCGGCGCGAGGGTGACCGCGGTCGTCGTCGCCTCGGCGGCCTCCAGCCAGGACACGTCCAAACCGCTGGCCTGCTGCATCGACACACGCTCGCGGCCCGCCCGCTCGTCATCCTCGGTCACCGCGAGGATCAGGTAGCCGTGCCGACGGAACCCCGAATCCGTTCCGTAGGCAGCCTCCTGCCCGGTGTAGAAGACGATCGACCAGCGCCCGAGCGCGACCGTCGCGGGCGTGCCGCCCTGGGCCCGCACGATGCCGGCCGCCCGGGAGGAGGCGCCCATCCCGGCGAGGCCGCGCTCCAGGACGACGACACGCCCGACGCCCGCGGCCTTGGCGAAGACCGACGCCCAGCCACCGATCGTCCCCGCCCCGACCACCACGAGATCTGCCCGGTCCGTCACGTGTCCCCTCCATCGAGTGCCCCGGCCTCGACGCAGACCGCGACGACGCCGAGGCGCGCGAGCCGGTCGAACGTCGAGCGGCGGCGCACCGTGAACGACGCGACCTCGAGTCCGGCCGCCTGGGCCAGCGCGACCGAGTCGCGATCCAGCGCTCGCCACTGGACGGCCACTCCCCGGCAGCCGAGGCGGAGCGCGGTCTCGATGTCGGCCGGCGTGAGCGTCTGGCTGTTGAGCCAGCGCGGCCAGGCGGGGGCGAGGTGACCCACCCGCTCCAGGGCATCCACCTCGAACGACGAGACCACCCCGTTCGACAGCCCAGGCCCGCGCGCCCCGGCTAGCAGCTCGACGACGACCGGTCCCAGGACCTCCTTGAGCTCGACGTCGAGGAACGGCCGCCGACCTACCGTCGTCAGGACGTCCGCCAGGGTCGGGATGCCCAGTGCCCCGAGGGCCGCCGCGCTCAATGCGCCGACCCGGTCCGAGCGCCCGTGGGTGCGCTCGAGGGTCGCGTCGTGAGACAGGACCGGGACGCCGTCCGCCGACGCCCGGACGTCGAACTCGAGGCCGTCACAGGCGGGGATGGCCAGCGCGGCCATCAACGCTGCGATGCTGTTCTCGGGGGATCGTCGCCAGTCGCCGCGGTGCGCCAACCGGAGGGCTCGAGTCGCCACTCCTACCCGATCTCGAGCTGTGCGGCGATGCCCAGGTGGTCGCTCGGATAGATCGTCGGGTCCTCGGGATCCGGACGGTCGAACACGAGCCGGGCCGAGGTGGCCCGCGCCGCACCGTTCAGCCAGATGTAGTCGAGGCACGCGGCCTCGCCGTCAGTGTCCATCCCGGGAGCGGTCAACCCCGATGGCCAGGTCACGGCGGGCTCGGTGCCGTTGGCCTCCTCGAAGGCGGAGCGGAACCCCGCAGCGCGCAGGCGGGCCGGGGCCGGTTCCGCAGGATCGGCGTTGAAGTCGCCCATCAGGACGGTGGCGTCCGCCCCCGGTCCCCCGTCGAGCCACTCCAGAAGGTGGGCCGTCTGGTCGTCGCGGATCGCCTCGTCGGGACCCAGGTGGTGCAGGTGGGTGACGACGGCGAGGATCGTCGCGCCGCCCGGCAGCGCGACGCGCGCGCGATGCGCGGACCGGTTGTGGGCCAGATCGACCCGATCGACATCGGTGGTGTCGAGTGGTTCCCGGACCAACAGGCTGTTGCCGTATTCGGGCCGGCCGGCCCAGCCGCGAGTCGCGCCGTAGTGACCCTCACCGGCCGCTCCGAGCAGCCGGTCCTGCTGCATCACGTAGACGACCTCCTGGAGACCGAGCACGTCTGGCTGGAGGGCCGCCATGTCGGCGAGCAGGAGCGGCAACCGCTCGAACCAGCGATCGGCCAGGTTCCGGATGTTGAGCGTCGCGACGTGCAGGCGGTCCATCGAGCTCCTTGCCGGCTGGTGGCGGTCGTCAGGTGGCCGTGGCGACGGTCGGAGCGGCGGCCGGCAGCGTGAACGAGAACGTACTCCCCGATCCCTCCACCGATTCGACCCAGATGCGGCCACCGTGCTGCTCGATGATGTGGCGCGCGATCGCCAGCCCCAGCCCCGTCCCGCCCACCGCGCCGCGGACCCGCGCCCGATCGACCTTGTAGAACCTCTCGAAGATGCGGCCCTGGGCCGCCCGCGGGATCCCGACGCCGTGGTCCGCGATGGCCACCACCACGTCGGGTCCGAGTGCGCTCACTGCGATCCGAACCTCGCCGCCCTCTGGGCTGAACTTGACCGCGTTGTGGAGGAGGTTCACGAACACCTGACCGAGCCTCTGCTCGTCGCCCTGGACCGGAGGGACCATCGTGGGCAGGTCGACCCGGAACGTCACGCCCTGACGGTCGGCGAACAGCCGCAGCCGCTCCACCGATTCGGTCGCGACCTGGCCGAGATCGAGCAGGTCGAGGACGCCGAGTGCGCCGCCGCTCTCGATGCGCGACAGGTCGAGCAACTCGTTGATCATCTGGACGAGATGACCGGTTTCGATCTCGATCTTGCCGATCCGGTCGCGCATCCGGATGGGGATCGCGTCGCCGGCAGCCTCGGCCTCGCGGGTCAGCGTCTCGGCGAGCAGGCTGACGGTGGTCAGCGGGGTCCGCAGCTCGTGCGACAGGTTGTCGATGAACTCGGTGCGGATCTGTTGGAGTCGCCGCAACTCCGAGACGTCCTCCATCACGATCCACAGGCCGCCGTTCGGTGCGCGGCGGGCGCGCAGCACGAGCTTCGGGCCGTCGGCGCCGGCCACCGCGACCTCGCCGGTCGCCGACCCGGCTTCGAGGGCAGCATTCGCGACTGATTCGACCCGCGTGTCGAGGAATGCCTCGATCAATGTCCGGCCGAGGAGCGCGCCGGGGGCCTGGTCGAGCAGTGTGTGCGCGGCTGCGTTGGCGCCGACGATCCGGGAGCCGTCGCCGATGGTGAGCACTCCCTGGCTGAGCGCATCGACGAATGCATTGCGCTCCTGCGCGTCGCGAGCCCTCCCGGCCCCGAGCTGCTCAGCCCTGCTGGCCAGGTCCCGGACCGCCACGACCGGGTCGCCATCGGACCGGATGGCGACTGCTTTGCGGATCGCATCGAGCGCGCGCCGGTCGCGCGCGGCCATCGCCGCGACGACGACGAGCGCGATGACCGCCGCGATCGCCGCCAGCCATGCCTCCACCGCCCGAGCATCGCACAGACGCCCGCCGCGGCGCACGCATGGACCCGGCGGGTTGCGACCCTTAACTCCGGCCCGGGCGTCGGACCCGGGCGGCCGGCCGATCGTCGGGGAGGAAACGCGGCCGCCACGGCCGGGTGAGCGACGCGAACGCCGACGCCGCGAAGGCATGGCGCAGCACGAGCAGATGCGCCAATCGCGCCGCCGACCGGCCGGCGCGCGCGACGGTTGCACGATCACCGAGATCATGCTGGATCGCGGCCGCGGCATCCCGCACGGCCAGCACGGAGGACACGCGCAACGCCTCGTCGTCATCGGGCGAGAAGCCCGCTGGCCACGGGCCGTCGTCCCGCTCGTCATCGACGCCGACCCGCTTCGCTATTGCCGCGAGGGCCCTGACGCCGGCCGCGTCCAAGGCCGCCAGCCGACCGATAAGCGCCCTGACGGCGTCCCCGTTCGGGCCGTAGCGGGGCTGGCCGACCGCCGCATCCCAGCCACGGGTGAGGCGCTCGCCGGTCCTCTCCCGGAAAGGCTCACTGAGCAACTCGTCGAGGAAGGGGCCTAGCACGAGCTCCGTGCCGTAATTCTCGACGGCGTCGCGCACTCCGGGGCGGACCGCCGCAGCCGGGTCGAGCCGTGCCGCGACCGCCGTCTCCATCGCATCGAGGGCAGCCCCCTGTTCCGGGGGCAGGAATCGGGCGATGGTGGCCCCGAACGCGATCGGTGCCGGTTCCGCGCACGCGAGGCGGTCGATCTCATCGGGCTCCAGTGCCGCGACGCGGTCGAGGAACAGGGCGAGGGTCTCGGCCGGGTCGACCGGCCGCGGCCGGATCGGTCGCGGCGCAGCACGGGCATCGCGTCGTGGATCGCGGCCACCGGTCTCGCGAACGGACGTCCGCAGCCCGCGCTCGTGGTCGTAGCGGGCTCGAAGGTCGGGGTCGCTCAGCCAGTCGTGGGCGACATTGATCCGCTTCGAACGCTCCAGGCCGCCTTCGCCTGCGACATCGGGATGATGCTGGCGCAGGAGCGATCTCCAGGCCAGTTCGACGACCTCGGGACTCGCGTCGACGCCGATCTCGAGGCGGGCGTAGAGGTCGTCGGCGGGGAGAGCAGGGCGTGGTGGCACAGGATGAATGCTAGTGGTCAGCGAGGGGTTCGCTCGCTAGACTGCGCGTATGGGTTTCATCAAGCGTGCCCAGGAGGCTGCGGCGGCGGCCGCGGAACAGGCGCAGCAGGCAGCCGGCATGGCCAGCAGGTCGGCCTCGGATCCGGCCACCCAGGAGAAGCTCGGCCACCAGGCGCGGGCGGCGATGGGTGCGGCCCGGCGCGGCGTCTCGACCGTCGTCGAGCGGATCGATCCGGGCATCCTGGCCGACCTGATCATCAAGTCGACGGCGCTCCAGGAAATGACCAACAACTCGCTGCGCCAGAAGCAGTCGCCGTACCGGATCGCCGAGGTGAGCATCACCGCCTCGATCCCGCCCGGGGTCACGTTCGCAATCAGCCGGATGGACGACAAGGACGAGGTCGTGACCGGCGCAACGGTCTCGTCGGCCTCTCTCGCCGCCGACCTGGAGACGGGCGGCGACGCCGTCATCGCGCTTGACGGGACGAGCCTGAGCCACGAGCAGTTGGCGGAGGTCGGAAACGCCCTCGCCAACGAGATCCCCGAGGACATCAACCGCCTGTGAGCATTTCCTCGACGGCCTCGATCGGACGGGTGAACCGATCACCCGTGGCACGTTCGGTCACCTCGACGCCGCCGGCCGCCAGCGAGCGCGGGCTGATCGTCAGGATCCAGGGCATCCCGAGCAGCTCGGCATCGGTGAACTTCACGCCGGGCGACTCGTTGCGGTCGTCCCACAGGATCTCGCGTCCGGCGTCGAGGGCCGCCTGGTGGAGGCTCTCGGCGATCTCGTCGACGCGCGGCTCCTTGGACCCGCCGATCGAAACCAGGTGCGCGGCGTACGGAGCGACCTCGGCCGGCCAGACGATGCCCTTGGCGTCGTGGTGGGCCTCGACGATGCAGGCCGTGCTGCGTCCGACGCCGATCCCGTATGAACCCATCACGATCGGGTGGGCGATGCCGTCCTCGCCGAGGTAGGTGGCGCCGGCTGCGTCGGTGAACTTCGTCCCGAGCTTGAAGATGTTGCCGACCTCGATGCCGTTGCGCAGGATGACGGGCTCGCCGCAGACCGGGCAGGCGTCGCCTACCTGGGCGTTCGTGATATCGGCGACGATGTTGGCCGTGTAGTCGCGGCCGACGTTCACGTTGCGATAGTGGAAGCCCTCGCGATTCGCCCCGGCGACGAGGTTCGATGAGCGCTCGACGAGGTCGTCGACGACGACCACGGTCCCCTTCGCGCCGACCGGCGAGCCGTAGCCGGGCTCCATCCCGGCCGCCTTGATCTCCTCGACCGTGGCCGGACGGAGCCCGCCGACCGCCTTGATGGCGTTGCCCAGTTTCGTCTCGTTGACCTCGAAATCACCGCGGACGATGGCGGTCACCAACCGCCCGTCACCGGCCACGAAGAACGCTGCCTTGGCGGTCCGCTCGGGACCGATGCCCAGGAAGGCGGCAAGGGTCGCGATGGTCGTGGTCCCGGGCGTCGCCACCTCCTCGAGGGCAGACGGCGCCTCGGCGGCCACCTCGGGCTTGGGCATGGTCGCCACCTGGCGATTGGCGGCGTAATGGCCCGACTCGCACAGCACCAGGACGTCCTCCCCGGCGGGGTTGAGGACCATGAACTCGTGGGCCTGGCTGCCGCCCATGATCCCGACGTCCGACGCGACAACGACGGTCTCGAGACCGAGCCGCTCGAATGTCCGGACATAGGCGCCGTACTGCGCCTCGTAGCTTGCGTCGAGACCGGCCTGGTCGCGGTCCGCGCTGTAGGCGTCCTTCATCACGAACTCGCGCACGCGGATGAGGCCCCCACGAGCACGCGGCTCGTCGCGCCATTTGGTCTGGAAGTGGTAGACCTGCTGGGGCAGCTGTCGCCACGAGCGGACGATGTCGGCCAGCAGCAGGCCGACGACCTCCTCGTGGGTCATTGCCAGGACCATGTCGCGCCCGTTGCGGTCCTTGAACCGGGTCAGCTCCGGCCCGATGGCGTCGTAGCGGCCGCTCGCCCGCCAGATGTCGGCGGGATGGACGACCGGCATCTCCAGCTCCTGGCCGCCGATCGCGTTCTGCTCTTCACGGATGACCTGCTCGACTCGGTCATTGACCTTCTTGCCGAGCGGCAACAAGGAGTAGATGCCGGAGCCGAGCTGGCGGACGTAACCGGCCCGAACGAGGAGTCGATGCGACGGCATCTCGGCATCGGCCGGGTCGTCGCGCAGCGTGGTGAAGAAGAGGTGGGACAAACGCATCCGCGAAGGATAGCGGGGACGGCTCCTCCGACGCGTCAGCCGCGGCCGGTGACGAGACCGATCCATCCCCGCCGCAGGACGCCGTCGCCGAGCTCGAGCCAGCGCAAGGCGTACGCCACACGCACCGCCCGGATCGTTGCGGGCTCGCGGGGGCCGGCGAACTCGCGCGACTGGAAGGCCTCGCGCTCAAAGGATGCGGCGAGGCCGCGCCGGCTGCGGATCGGCGCGAGCTGGCTGCGGATGAGGTCGACCTCCCGCGCGAACGCCGGCTCCCCCCAAGGGTCGGCGTCGCGGGGGTGGTCGTGGAGCGTGCGCGTCACCACGAGGGCGTCGAGCGCAAGCGTCCGGTGCGGTGCCTGGACCGGTCCGAGTCCGGTCCGGTCGCCCGACGGGAGGAGTTCCCCAGGGCGACGCGACACCACCGAGCGACGCGTCCGCGACAGTCCCGGAGGCCACGGTGGCATCGGGTCCGGCCAGGCGAGCGACGATCGGCATGACGTCACGATGGGCGCCGAACCTCAACGAATGATTTCCGTTTCGTCAACGTCGTACCGTGACCCGGACCCGGCACCCCCATTTGTCATCGATCTGGCCATCGACCTGGCGGATCGTGCACCCAGGGACGGCTATGGCTGTTAGCGGTCCCCCAGACGAACGGGGTCGTGTGGCTCACGCTCGCTCAGAGCTTCGCGGCGGTGCCCTTGGGTGAGGTCCGCGAACGCCGGCTCGTCGCCGGCGATCCTGGCGGTGGGCTGGTCCGTCATGCAGTCGGCTCAGCCTTCTTCTCCTGCACCAGCCAGCCGTTGCCGTCCGGATCCCTGAACGACAGGAACGAGTTGTAGCTGGCCCGCGCCGGGTCGGGGCCGGCCATCTGGCCGCCCTCGCCGAAGTGGAACACCTCGCTGGCGTCGACACCGCGCTCGACGAGCTGGGCACGGGCGGCCTCGATGTCGGAGACGCACAGGTGCAGGCCGTGGAGGGATCCCGGCGTCATCTCGGTGTTGCGCATGATCGCGATCGCGCAGGCTGACCCGGGCGGGACCAGCTGGACGACGCGGAAGTCCTCCCCGGCGCTGTGGTCGACGAGCAATCCGAAGCCCACCTGGTCCATGTAGAAGGCCTTGGCGCGATCGACGTCCGTGACGGGGACGACGACGAGTTCGAGTGTCCAGTCCATGGGTGGGACCTCCTGTGGCGACCGGCAGGTACCGGTCTGTAGGAGCTGTAACGTCGGGGTGACGAGAAACTCATCGGTCGACCGATGATGAGGCCGGTGGCCGGATGCCGCCCGTCAGCTCGGGCGGCGGAACACGTAGCCGACGCCGCGGACCGTGTGGATGAACGCAGGGTGCGCGGGATCGGTCTCGATCCGCCTGCGCAGCCAGTGGACGTGGACATCGACCGTTCGCGTCTCGCCACCGTAGTCGTAGCCCCACACGTGCTCGAGAAGCTGATCGCGGGTGAAGACCTGACCCGGATGGCGAAGAAGGAAGGCGAGCAGCTCGAACGCCTTGGGTTTGATCGGCACGACCTCCCCGTCGCGCAGCAGGCGGTGGCCGCCGAGGTCCGCCTGGACGGATCCGAGGTCGACGACGGCGGGCGGGCCGTCGACCGCCACGGCCTGGTCCGAGCGTCGGAAGAGAGCGCGGATCCGGGCAGTGAGCTCGCGCAGGCTGAACGGCTTGGTGACGTAGTCGTCGGCGCCCAACTCGAGCCCGACGACCTTGTCGAGCTCGGAGTCCTTCGCGGTCAGCATCACGATCGGCACGCCGGACTCGGCCCGGATGATGCGGCAGACCTCGATGCCCGACAGCTCGGGGAGCATCAGGTCGAGCAGGACCAGGTCCGGTCGCTCGGCACGGAACTGGCTGAGCGCCTCGCGGCCGTCGGCGGCCGACACGACCCGGAATCCATCGGCCTCGAGCGCATCGACCAGCGCCTCGCGGAGTGTCGGCTCGTCGGCGGCGACGGGGTTCGTGCGTGCCATCAGCCGTTCAGGGTAGCGGCCGAAGTTTAAGGGAGGGTGGGGGG
>JANMBS010000399.1:0-1978 GCA_031360525.1 Thermomicrobiales bacterium | reverse complement strand
ATTGGTGCCTGGCGCCATGTAGGCGAGGTTGGAGGCGAGAGTGATGAACGTGCCCGCACTGGCCGCCCGCGCGCCGCTGGGGGAGACGTACACGATGGTCGGCACGGGTGCCTCGAGCAGCGTGGAGACGATGCGCTGTGTGGCGTCGAGGCTGCCACCCGGCGTGTTGATCGTGATGATGAGGGCAGGCGAGCCGGCTTCAGCCGCCCGGTCCACCGATCCCTCGACGTAGCCGGCCATCACGTTGTCGACGACGCCGGTCAGCGAGGCGACATAGACGGGAGCGGTCGGGTCGCCGGCAGGCGCCGGGGATGGGCTCGGGTCGGCCGCCCGGATGGGCGGCAGTGGGGCCAGGGCAGCCGCGACGACCCAGGCCATCGCCGCCACCCCGATGAGGCGGCACGCGCGGGCCACGAACCGGAACGAACGCTTCGAAGGGTCCATGCAGTCGATCGAGTGCAGTATCGCGCGTCCAGCGCGAAACCGGTGGCGATCAGCCGCCCAGGGCCTCCCTGATGATCGCCTCGAGCTGGTCCCACTCGACGAGGAAGGCATCGTGCCCCTTGGTCGAGCGGATCTCACGATAGCGGGCGTCGACGCCGGCCGCCGACGCGGCATCCACGAGGACGTGGACCTGGCGCGGGCCGTACAGGATGTCGTCCTGGATCCCGACCGCGGTCAATCGGGTCCCGCCGGCGGCCAGCCGCGCGAACGCGCCGTCGAAACCGCCCCATGCGATCCCGATGTCGTGGCGATCCATGGCTTCCGCCAGGATCCGGTAAGTGGCCGGGTCGAACCGGTCGACGAGCTTGCGGCCCTGGTGGTCGAGGTAGCTGACGATCGATGGCTGTCCGTCGGGTTCGATCGAGCGCCCGAACCGCTCGTCGAAGTCGGTCTCGCTCCGGTAGGTCGTCATCGCCAGCTCGCGGGCGAGCGCCAGTCCGTCGAGCCCGAGCCGCTCGATCAGCTCGACCTGGAGGTGGTTCCAGGCGATCGCCATCGGGCCGGTCGCCGCGGGCGCCGCGATCGGCATCACCTCGCGGACCGCCTCGGGCCGGGTGAGGGCGACCTCGAGCGCGACCATCCCGCCGAGCGAACCGCCGAGGACGAGGTCCACCCGCTCGATCTCGAGCGCATCGAGCAGGCGCCACTGGGCGCGCGCTTGGTCGCGCGTCGAGAGGCCGGGGAACGAGGCGCCGTACGGACGCCCGGTCGACGGATCGACCGATGTCGGGCCGGTCGTGCCGTACCGGCCACCGAGCAGGTTGGCGGCAAGGACCCCGACACGCTCCGTGTCGAGCGCCCGGCCCGGGCCGATCAACGGCTCCCACCAGTCGCCGGCAGCGTCGGCCGAGCCGGTCAGGGCGTGGATGACCAGGACCTGCGGCGCGACACCGGGGCCCGGACCGTCATGCCGGTACGCGACGGTCAGATCGGGGAGCGTCGACCCGTCGTCCAGCTCGAACGACCCGAGTTGGACCGACTCGAGGCGGCCCGTGCCGGTCGGTGGCCGGTCCGCCTCAAGCCCGTGGGGCCCCGACCGCGTCGAGGCCCCGTTGGTCGCTGGCACGTCCAGGGTCATCCCACCGCGCCGACGAGGTCGCCCTCGGCCGACGAATCGGCGGTTGCAACCGCTAGCGCCTGCTCGAGGTCGGCGATCAGGTCGTCGACGTGCTCGAGCCCCACCGACAACCGGATGAGGTCCGGGGTCGTACCTGTCGAGATCTGCTCCTCCGGGGACAGCTGCGAGTGCGTGGTCGAAGCCGGGTGGATGATCAGCGACTTGGCGTCACCCACGTTCGCCAGCAACGAGAAGATCTGGACGTTGTCGATGAGCCGGCGACCGGCCTCGACCCCGCCCGCCACCCCGAAGGTGACGATCACACCGAAGCCACCCGTGAGGTAGCGCTTGGCGAGCTTGTGCGACGGGTGCGACTCGAGCCCCGGGTAGCTGACCCAGGTGACCTCGGGACGGGTC
>JANMBS010000392.1:0-2671 GCA_031360525.1 Thermomicrobiales bacterium | reverse complement strand
ACGGCCAGGAGCGCGCCGGTCACCGCGGTCAACAGGCCTGCCCGGCTTTCGAGCTCGCGGACCCGCCGTTCGTAGCGCCAGTAGAGCCCTTCCTGGGTCGACGTCGCGGTCGCCGCCTCATCGCGCCACTCGAGCCGGCCGGTGACGCAACCGACCCGCGGATCGCGGAGCGCCTCGACCATCGCCGCCAGGCAGCCCACCGCAAAACGCGTCTCGGCGTCGGTCAGGACCACGGCCTCACCGCGGGCCGCCGCGAACAGCGCAGCCTGCGTCGCGGTCTGGCCGCTCCGTGGCATGGCCAGCAGGCGGACGCGTGGGTCGCGCCCGGCGTAGGCCGTGACGATCACCTCGGTCGCGTCGGTCGAGCCGTCGGACCCGATCAGCACTTCGAGCGGCGCCCCCGACCCGGTCTGGGCGAGGGCGTCGTCGATCCGCTCGGCGATGTGGTCGGCTTCGTCGTGGACGGCGATGGCGACGGTCAGGCTCGGCGGTGTGCCGGTCGGGGTAAGCACGACCGGGCGCACCCGGGCCAGGGTGGCAGCCGCCAGCGGATAGCCGGCATAGACCCAGGCAAGCACGCCGGTCGATGTCCAGAACGCGATCTCGGAGAGCACCCGCAGAGCCTACGCGCTCAGCGCTCCCATGGCAGGTCGGGCCACCATTCGTGCCGTCGCGCAGTGGACTCCGATCGAGTCGCCTCGGCCGGTCGCGTGTGGCTCGGCGGGTCCGGAGAGGGAACGGCGTAGGCGGGTGCGCAACGGATCGTCGGCGTGGTTCGCCGGGTTCACCCAACCTCGGTGATGGTTGACGCCATTCCCCTTGACCCGCAAGAGTCCGCTAATCATACTAAGGAACGCCTCAGATTATAATGATTAGCGGAGATTGATGGATGCAAAGTTTCGTCGACCTCGATCGGACCTTTGGGGCACAGCCCGTCCGCCTGGGAGCGCGATTGGCTCGCCTCGACGTTGGGCGGGGGCGAGAAGATCTCTATCGCGACCAGCTTCCGGAGCTTCTGCGCGCCTTGGCGAACGAGACCCGTGTCGCCTCGATCACCGCCTCGAACGCCATCGAGGGCGTGACCGTCGATCCGAGCCGTCTCGAGGGTCTGGCTCAGGAAGGCGCCGAGCCTCGCCGGTTCAGGAACCGGAACGAGCGCGAGTTCGCAGGCTATCGCGATGCGATCGACGAGATCATGCGCACGGTCAAGCTCGAGCCGATCACGGTCCCCTACATCCTCCACCTCCATCGCCAGATCTTCCGATACACGGACGGCGGTGGCGGCCAGCTCAAGACCGACCAGAACTTGATTGCGACCTACGAGCACGGGCATCGAGAGATCCTCTTCACGCCACCATCCCGGAAGGAGACTGAGTTCCTCCTACCCGAGCTGGTCGAGCGCTATCGCGCCGCCGTCAGCGCCGAGGCCGGACATCCGATCATTCTCCTTGGCGCATTGATCCTCGACTTCCTCGCCATCCATCCCGTCGCAGTCGGCAACGGGCGACTCTCCAGGCTTCTGACGACCCATGCCCTGCTCGATCAGGGCTATGGCGTGATGCGATACGTCAGCGTCGAGCGGCGTATCTTCGAGACGAAGAACGCCTACTACGCTGCGCTGTACGAGTCGCAACGGCACTGGCACGAAGGGACGCACGACGTTTGGCCCTGGATCGAATACCTCGTATCGATCCTCGGCGCGGCCTACGACGACTTCGAGTCACGGGTCACAGCGCGCCGGAGCCTGGGCGCGCTTTCGAAGCAGGGGCGTGTCCGCGAGTACGTGCTCCATCACGCCGCTGAGGTCTTCCGCTTGCGCGATGTTCGGGCCGCACTGCCCGGCGTCAGCGACCCCACGATCAGGCTCGTGCTGAGCGGGCTGCGCTCAGAAGGCCTGATCCAGGTCGACGAGACGACCGGTGGTCACGGTCCCCGGGCTGCCTGGCGGCGCGTCACCAGCGATGGGTTTTGAACTCCTGGGCCAGACTCGGAGTCAGCGGAGTCCGTTCTTACTCAGGTGGAGTTCGTTCTTCCCAGCAGGACAAACGGCGCGACGGCTTCGTCGACGGCGGGGCTCGGAGCACGAAACGTGGGTCGAGCGGCGGGATCGAGCGCGAACAGGCCGTTTCGTGCGCCGCCGGTAGTGCCGGTGGTCGACGGACACGCAGGGACTGGACTGCCATCCCGATCCGGAAGGTCGCGTCGGGGCGTGCCACGTGCGGTTTGTTCTGCCCTGAAGAACGACGGCCGCCGAACCACGGGACGGCCGCCGAACCACGGGATGGCCGGCCAGGGGACAGGGAGCCTCAGCCGACGTGCCCGACCGCCGAACCTCCCCGACGCTCGGCCCGAGCCGAGCCGAGCCGACCCTCGGCATGAGCCGAGCCAACCCTCGGCACGAGCCGAGCCTACGCGCTCAGCGCTCCCATGGCAGATCCGGCCACCACCGCCGCCAGTGCGCGACCAGCCGGGCCGCCTCCGCGGGACGTGTGTGAGCCGCCGCGAAGGCGTGGCCTCGCTCGCGCTGCGCGGCGACCTCCGCTGGATCGCGCTCACGCAGTTCGGCAAGCGCCGCCCGGATCGAGGCGGCGTCGGGTCGAGCGATCGGCTCGATGAGCCCGACGTCGGCCAGGTCCGCAAGCCCGCCCGCGCGTGTCGCGACGACCGGCAG
>JANMBS010000382.1:0-1716 GCA_031360525.1 Thermomicrobiales bacterium | reverse complement strand
CCCCCCCCCCCCCCCCCCATGTCCAGCCGTACGTGGCTATCGAGTCGTTTATGGCGGTCATGTTGTACCTCGTGTGCTCCGGCTACAAGCACCTCCTGTCCCCGCGCGGAACGGCCTACCTCCACGTCCGGTCCGATCGCTGGGACGAGCTCGAGCCGCTCAACGCGAACTGGCGAGCGGCCGACCTCCCGTTCGGGCGGTACTTCGGCGGGCCGCTGACTCTCGCCCTCGACGCCCGACGCTTCGACGTGTCGCGCGGCTGGTTCCCGTGGCTCGGCGCGACGACCTCGCTCCGGCTGCTGACTGAGTGGAAGGCGGCCGGCGCGTTCGGTACGGTTCTCGCTCTCGCCGAGGGTCTCGCGGAGCGCCTCGCAGTGCCGTGGTACGGGGGATCCCTCGTGTGCGCGCCGCTGGCCGACGGCGAGGCTGCCCGGGTCGCACTGGCCGCCGCCGGCATTCGCGCCTCCGTCCGCGGGACGGCGATCCGGTTCGCTGTCCACGTCTACAACACCGAGGCGGACCTCGATCGCGCGGCGGAGGCGATCGCGCCGTTCACGCGGCGCTGAGGAGCACGGCCCGGCGTGCCCGCGGCCAGATTGCCCGCCGGTCTAGCGGGCGGTCGCCAGCGGGTGGGCGGTCACGACATCCTCGACCACGTTCGCCCCGAGCCCGGGCCGCGAGGGGACGACGAGCTCGCCGTCGACGATCTCGATCGGCTGGTCGATGAGGTCCCACTTCCAGGGCACGTCGTCCATGTCGATCTCGAAGATCTCGAAGTTGGGCATCGCCGCGAACAGGTGGGCGTTGATGAGGGTCGCCAGCGGGCTCATGTAGTTGTGCGGCGAGACCATCGTGTCGTAGTGGGCGGCCAGCTCGCAGATGCGGCGAGCCTCCGACAGGCCGTTCATGAGCACCTCGACCATCACGACATCGGTCACGTGGCGCTCGAGGAACGGGCGGAACGCCTCTCGACGGATCAGCGCCTCGCCGTGGCACAGCCGGGTCCGCGTGCCGCGCCGGGCGGTCAGCAAAGCGTCGGGGTCGAACCCTTCCGCTTCCAGCCAGTACAGGTTGAACGGCTCCAGCGCCCGCCCCAGCTCGATGATCCCGCCGTGGCGGTACTCCTGGCCGACGTCGAACAGGATCCCCATGTCGGGCCCGACCCGCTGCCGCAGGGCTCCGATGTACTCCACGGCGGCATCGATCCGATAGCGGTCGATCGCACCGTAGAGCGTGGGCGGCAGGCCGGTCGTGAGGCCCGGCACCAGCAGGTTCGTCTTGAGGGCCTTGAAGCCGGCCGCCTCGACGTCGTCGACGAGGGCGATCCAGCTGTCCATCGTGCGCGCCGGTTCGACGCCCAGCGCCTCCGGATCGATCGCCCGGTAGGAGGCGAAATGCGACCAGTACAGCGGCAGCCGGTCGCGGTACAGCCCGCCCAGCAGCTCGTAGACCGGTACGCCCAGCCATTTGCCCTTGATGTCGTAGAACGCGATCTCGAGCGCGGCGATGACCTTCATCCGTTCCGGCACGCCGGCCTTGCCGACATCCCACAAGCGGCGGCTGATCCAGTCGATCCTGCGCGGGTCTTCGCCGATCAGCTCCGCCCCGATGACCCGGATCGCCTCGGCCAGCACCGAGCCGGCGTGCCAGTCGTAGCCCTCACCCCAGCCGACGATGCCCTCGTCCGTGGTCACCTTGACGAACAGCCAGTCGCGG
>JANMBS010000379.1:0-2135 GCA_031360525.1 Thermomicrobiales bacterium | reverse complement strand
CACGACGATCCGAGATGAACGCCAGGGTCCGGCCATCCGGGGAGAACCGCGGCTGGCGGTCGTGCCGGGCGCCGAGCGTCAGCTGGCGGGGCGGGTCCCCGTCGTCGATGGGCACGAGCCACAGCGCGTGGCGGTATCCATCGAAGCCCGGGGCGACTGTCTGGAGCGTCACGACCGCGTGCCGGCCGTCCGGGGAGAGACGCGGCTCGGTGGCGATGCGGAGGCGGTACAGGTCGTCGGGTCGTGGCGCGCGCGGCAAGGCGATCCTCCGGAAGACGGGACGCCCGAAGTCTAGCGGGCTACCATCGAACGATGGCCGACCAGCTTTCGCTGCGGCTCGAGGCCGATCAGCTGCCCGATCTCCCGGACCTGCGGCCGATGTTGCCGCGTCCGCTGCCGGAGCCGTTCGATTCCGATGAGCACCTGTTCGAGCCGTGGTGGGGCGGGGAACGAGCGCTCGTGTCGATCGGGCCGGGCGACGCGATCGGCAGCGGTGAAGTGCGGATCCGTGATGCGGCCGGCGTGGATGTCACGGCGGCACTCCCCGAACTGGCCGGGCTGGCCGTGCGGGTCGCGGCGCGCTCGGCGATCCTCGACGGGGAGCTGGTGGTGGTCGATGGGGCGGGTCGTGCGGATCGGGAGGAGCTGGCGCGCCGGCTGCGGGGAGAGCCGGGGCGGCCGGTGGCCTTCCTCGCCTTCGACCTGCTCCACCTCGACGGTCGGGCCCTGATCTCGCAACCGCTCGTCCGGCGACGCGAGACGCTGCGGCGCGTCCTCCGGCCCGGCGACGAAGTGGTCGCGGTTCCGGCCATCGCCACCGAGGGGATCGCTCTGTTCGAGGCGGTCGTCGCCCAGGGCGTGGCGGGGATCCTCGCTCGCCAACGTCAAAGCCCGTATCTGCCCGGCGTGCGAAGCCGGTTGTGGCGCTTCATCGCGGCGACGCCCGGTGCTGCGACCGAGGGTCTCGCCGAGGTTCCGGTCGACGTGCCCGGACCCCCCGCGGCGCCGGTCCTGGCGCTGATCAGCCGGCTTCCGCTCGAGGACCTGTAGGTCGGGCTGCCGACCCCGCAACCACGCCCCGAAGCGACGACCCTCGCCTCAGGCCTTGCGCGCCGCCGCCACGAACGCGCGGATCCCCGGTCTCGTGCCGTAGAGCAGCACGCCGGCCGCGTACATCCGCGTCGCCACGACCGCGACGGCCGCGATCGCCGCGACCATCAACCCGATGGACAGCAAGACCTGCCACGGCTCGACCGCGGAGACCATGATCCGAGCCAGCATCACGAACGGGCTGAATGGCGGCAGGAACGACGCGACGGCCACCCATGCCCCGCCACCGCCGCCCAGCGCGACGATCGCGGTCAGGTACCCGACCATCGCCACGAGACTCAGCGGCAGGGACAGCGTCTGGAGGTCATCCGGGCGGCTGACGAACGACCCCATCGCGGCGTAGAT
Organism: Thermomicrobiales bacterium; assembly: GCA_031360525.1. Lineage (GTDB taxonomy): Bacteria > Chloroflexota > Limnocylindria > Limnocylindrales > CSP1-4 > SPCO01. Next base: position 680 of record JANMBS010000379.1, on the reverse strand, counting down.
CAGCGCGAACAACGTGAAGCCGAGCAGGAAGAAGACCCCGTAGCCGAACAGCAGGGCCGGGCTCAGCCCGACCAAGGGAGCCCCGGACGCCCAATCCGGCCCCAGGAACGCCTCGGCGATGCGGTCCTGGAACATGATCAGGATCAGCGCCGGCAGGGCGATCGCCACGTACTGGGTCAGCCCGGCTGCGCCGATGCCGACCACTTTCCCGGTCAGCATCTGGCGGGGAGAGGCGGCACTGATCATCAGCTCCATGACCCGGCTGCTCTTCTCCGACGCCACGCCCGTCGCCACCCACATCCCGTAGATCACGATCGTGATGAACAGCAAGACGACGAAGATGATGCCGAGGAAACTGCGGCTCGCCGCCTGCTGCGCGTCGAGCGGTTTCGCGCCATCGGTCGCAGTGGTGATCGAATCGACCCGGTAGCTCGGGGCCATGAACGGAACGCTCTGGCCCCCTGGAAGCCGCGAGCTCCAGTCCAGCACGCCGATCCCGAACGACGCTACGCCAAGGATCTGGCTCCGAGCGCTATTCGGTCCCTCCAGCGTGCGGTACTCGATATCGACCTGGCCTGTCGGCAGCCGAGAGACGACGAGGAATCCGCCGATGTCACCGTGGCGGAGCATGACGAGGGCCCGATCCTCGACGGGGACGATCTCGACCGCGTAGGGGCGCT
>JANMBS010000347.1:0-2079 GCA_031360525.1 Thermomicrobiales bacterium | reverse complement strand
CACGCCCCTCCTTCGCCTGCACTAGGCGATGTCGTCGAAACCTCAGTCGGCGGACCTGCGCCGGCGGTCGTCACGGCGGCGGTCGCCGGGGCGGTGGAGCAGGAACAGGACGCGCGGGCTCTCCTCGATCGCGGTCTCGTTGACGATCACGAAGCGTTCCCGCAGCGCAGCCCGGAAGCCATCGAGCGAGTAGTCGGGGAAGACATCGCGGCGGGTCGCGAGTAGGCGCCGCACCATGGGATCCTCCTTGGGCACGAATTCGACGACGGCGTAGGGAGCCAGGTTGGCCAGCAGGTCCATCAGCATCGGCAGCGGGACGTTGCGCGTGATGGCGAGGTGGTGGAGCAAGGCGAGGGCGATCACGACGTCCGGATTCGCCCGTTCGAGCAGTGAGCGGCGCTCGCGGTTGGCCCAGCCGATGCCCGGACTCGGGTTAGCCAGATCGAGGATGAGCGGCAGGATATCGCCGCGGTTCTCGCTTCGGAGGGCGCGGTAGTTGCGCTCGGCGGCGGCGGGGTCGATGTCCCAGGCCAGCACCCGCTTGCCGGCATCGGCCGCGATCCGGCTGTACCGGCCGGTGTTCGCACCGAGGTCCCATGCCCGCGTGCCGGGCGTCTGGCGCACGAACTCGCCAACGAGGCGCGCCTTCTCAGCCGTCGCCCGGTCGTTGTAGCTGGTGTTGTCGGCGTAGTCCGACCACTCGGTGCCGCCAGGCTTCCACGACAGGCCGGCGACGGTGTTGCGCAGGTTGCCGATGAGCGCGATCAGGCGCGATCGCGAGATGCGGGCGCCCTTCGCGGCTTCGCCAGCGTCGGGGTTGCCCGCGTGCCGACGCTGCGCGTTGGCGTGCAGGTGGAGGTGCGACAGGAGCCCGAAGTTGAGCCGCGTGCGCCACGGCACAAGGCTCTTGGCCAGATCCAGCGGGACGCCGTCGGGGTCGGCCCGGAGGAGCGCGGACAGGCGGATATCGCGATAGGCCATGAGTGTCAGCGGCGCCAGGAAGTGCTCGCAGAACTGCCCATAGGCGACCCATGGCGCGCCGTCCTCGTGGGGCTCGAATGACAGCGAATCGATGATGATCGGTCGTGCCTCGCGGAACTGGACGTTGTAGGCCGAGGCGTCCTTGAGCGTCCAACCGGCGGCGAGCGCCTCGAGCTGGACGTCGAGGGTCAGCAGCGCGGCGTCCTTGAGTTCGCTGAAGGTCCACTCGAAGGGATACGAGATGAACTCGATCTCCTCGGGCCGTACGACGGCCTGGGCGTCGGCAGTCGCCGCGTCGTCGAGGCCTGCCGCTTCGTGGCCGATGAGCCGCCCGCCCGTGATCAGGCGCTCGGCAAGACCGCTGGCGAGGAAGGCGTTCCAATCATCGATCGAGGCGGCGCCGATCTGGCGGTGGAGGACCCCGTTGCGGCGGTAGACGAAGCCGCCTGGGTCGCGATAGGAACCTGGGTCGCGAATCGCCGGGCCGGCCGACTCGAGTCGGTCAGTCTCCGTCGGCGCGGTCATCGACAGGCGCCTGGACCTTGGGGCGTCCCCGCAACCGAGTCACGATGCGACCGATCTGGGCCCGGAAGAAGATCGGGATCGCCACGAGGGTGGCGATGACGACCTGGATGATGAGGCTACCCGACCCCGGGTCGATGTATGCCAGGAACTCGGGCACCAATACTCCAACCTGGTCGTCCCCCCGCGGAAGGGCAAGGATACACCGTCGATCGGTGGTGGACGGCGGACACAAAGAAACGCCCGAAGGAACCGCCAGTCCGTAGTCAGCGCCGCTGATTTGCATCCGCGACACTGCTTTCGGCCTGAGGCCCCTTCGAGCAAGGCCAACGATAGCCGACGCCCTGCCGGGTTGGATACGCACTTATCCACGACTTGCGAGCGAACTTCGCGCTGTGGCGGGTCCTTGTCCACAGTCTGTCCACGGATCGCGTCAGTCGACCTCCAGCGGCCAGGTCTGCCCACCGTCCAGGACCGGGAGTCCTGCCTCGTCGATCTCGATCGGACTCCCCTCCCCCACCTGCCAGCGTGTCGCGGACACGCGCTCGATGCGGATCTCCGGCTGGTCGACGAGCG
>JANMBS010000326.1:0-2371 GCA_031360525.1 Thermomicrobiales bacterium | reverse complement strand
TCGGCGTCCGGTCCGGCGACGACGACGTCACCGACCTTGAGACCGTGGGGCAGGAGCATGTAGCGCTTCTCGCCGTCGCGGTAGTGAAGCAGCCCGATGCGGGCCGACCGGTTGGGGTCGTACTCGATCGTGGCGAGGCGCGCCGGGACGCTCAGCTTGTCGCGCTTGAAGTCGATCACACGGTAGTGCTGCTTCTCGCCGCCACCGCGATGGCGAACGGTCAGCCGACCGGCATTGTTGCGCCCGGAGCCCCGGATCTGCGGCTCGAGCAGGGGCTTGTGCGGCTCCTTGGTCGTGATCTCCTCGAAGGTCGAGCGAGTCATCTGCCGGAGTCCCGGCGAGGTGGCCTTGTAACTGCGGAGCGGCATCGTCAGACCCCCTCGAAGAATTCGATCTTCTGGCCCGGGGCCAGGGTGACGATGGCCTTGCGCCACGGCGTGGTATGGCCGACGGTCTGCCCGCGGCGGTTGCCGCGACGCTTCTCCTTGGCCTTCGTGGTCAGCACGTTGACCGACACGACGGTCACGTTCTCCTTCTTGTAGAGCTCCTCGATCGCGGCCTTGATCTGGATCTTGTTGGCCCGGTCGTGGACGGCGAAGGTGTACTTGCCGCGGCCCGATTCATCGATCGTCTTCTCGCTGATGACCGGGCGCAGGATGATCTCGGGGGCGGTCAGTACGCTCATGCGTAGACCTCCTGCATCCGCGCCAGCGACGGCTGCTCGATGAGCACGATGTCGGCGTTGAGCAGGTCGACCACGTTGAGCGAGTCGGCCAGGATGACCTCGACGGTCGGCAGGTTGCGCGCCGACAGCTCGAGCTTCTCGTCGCGCCCCGGGGCGACCACGAGGACCCGCCCGGTGGCCTCGAGCGCGCTCAGCACGGCGACGAGGTCCCTGGTCCGGATGGCCTCGAGCCCGAAGGTGTCGATGACCCTGATCGCCTCGTCACCGAATTTGGCAGTCAACGCGCCACGCAGCGCGAGGCGCTTCATCTTGCGCGGCAGGCGCTGCTCGTACGAGCGCGGATGCGGCCCGAAGACCACGCCGCCGCCGCGGTAGTGGGGCGCGCTCACAGTGCCCTGGCGGGCGCGGCCGGTGCCCTTCTGGCGGTACGGCTTCTTGCCGCCGCCACGGACCTCACCACGGGTCTTGGTGTCGCTGGTGCCCGTTCGCCGGCCGGCGAGCTGGGCGGTCACGACCTGGTGGAGGACGGCGGCGTTGATCGGGGCCGCGAAGAGCTCGTCACTGAGCTCGACGCTGCCGACACTTTTGCCGGTCTTGTCGTAGAGGTTGGTCTGCGGCATCGGTCAGGCCTTCTTCACGGTGATCAGGCCCCCGCGCGCGCCGGGGAGGCTGCCCTTGACCAGCAGCAGGTTCCGATCGGGATCGGTGCGCACGACGCGGACCTTCTTGATGGTCACCCGGTCGGCGCCCATGTGGCCGGACATCTTGAGCCCGCGATAGACCCGACCGGGCGTCGTGCCCGGGCCGATCGAACCGGGCGCCCGGTGATGGTCGGAGCCGTGCGTCTGCGGCCCGCGATGGAAGTTGTGGCGCTTGATGACGCCGGCGAAGCCCTTGCCCTTCGAGACGCCGGTCACGTCGACCAGGTCGCCGGCTTCGAACAGGTCGCCGATCGAGAAGACCTGGCCGACCGTCACGTCTGCGACGCTGTCGACCCGGAACTCGCGGATGGTGGCGACCTTGGGCAGGTCCTTGAGCTGGCCGGTCTCCGGCTTGTTCAGGCGCTTGGAGACCTCGGTCCCGACCTGGACGGCCGTGTAGCCGTCGCGCTCAGGGGTGCGCAGCTTGGTGACCGTGTTCGGCTCGATGGCGAGGACCGAGACGGCCACCATCGTCCCATCATCCTGGAAGACCTGGGTCATGCCGACCTTGCGGCCGATGAGGCCGATCGTTGAGCCGCTCATCACATCTTGATCTCGATGTCGACGCCCGCAGCCAGCGAGAGTCGCATCAGGGCGTCGACGGTCTTCGACGAGGGATCGAGGATGTCGACGAGCCGCTTGTGAGTGCGGATCTCGAACTGCTCTCGACTGTCCTTGTCGATGAACGGGGAACGCAGGACGGTGAACTTCTCGATCCGGGTCGGGAGCGGCACGGGACCGACGACGTCAGCGCCGGTGCGCTGTGCCGTTTCGACGATCTGCGCCGCCGACTGGTCGAGCAGCCGGTGGTCGTAGGCCTTGAGGCGGATCCTGATCCGCTGCTTCGCCATCTCGCCCTACTCGACGATGCTGACGATGGCGCCGGCACCGACGGTCCGGCCACCCTCGCGGATGGCGAAGCGCTGGCCGATCTCGATGGCGATCGGGGTGATCAGTTCGACGCTCATCTCGACGTTGTCGCCGG
>JANMBS010000307.1:0-2259 GCA_031360525.1 Thermomicrobiales bacterium | reverse complement strand
ATCAAGATCAACGTTGATCTTGATCGTCGTGATCCGCGGGGCGAAGTCGCTCATATCGGAGCGCGCTTCGGGCATGACCGCGGTCATCTTGTCGAGGATCTCGAGACGGGCCGCCAGGGCCTGCTTCAGGCCGTCGCGGATGATCGCCTCGTTGATGCCGCGGACCTTGATGTCCATCTGCAGGGCGGTGATGCCGTCCCGCGTGCCGGTCACCTTGAAGTCCATGTCACCGACCGAGTCCTCCTTGCCGAGGATGTCGGTCAGGACCACGAACCGGCCATCCGGCTCGCTGATGAGGCCCATCGCCGCGCCGGCGACCGGCGCCGAGATCGGCACACCGGCGTCCATCAGGGCGAGGGTCGAACCGCAGGTCGAGGCCATCGAGGTGGAACCGTTGGACGACAGACACTCCGACACGAGCCGGATGACGTACGGGAAGTCCTCGTGGCTCGGCAGGACGGGGATGAGTGCCCGCTCGGCCAGGTTGCCGTGTCCGATGTCGCGCCGGCTGGGGCCACGCATCGGCTTGTTCTCACCCGTGGAGTACGGGGGGAAGTTGTAGTGGTGGATGTAGCGCTTCTCGGTCTTGGGGCTGATCGTGTCGATGCGCTGGACGTCCGAGGACGAGCCGAGCGTGGCGATGGTCAGGACCTGGGTCTCGCCACGGGTGAACAGGCCGGTGCCGTGTGCCCGGGGCAGGATTCCGACGTCGACCGAGATCTGGCGCAGCTCCGTGATGCCGCGACCGTCCATCCGGATCCCCTCGTCGAGCGCGAGCTGACGGGCGGTCTTCTTCTGGACGAGGCTGAACAGAGCCTTGCTGACGCGTGCCTCGCGGCGAGCCGCCTCGAGAAGCCCCTTGCTGTCCCCACCCGTCCGGTTGGCCCGGAACGAGTCGGCGATCGACTCACGCAGGGTCTTGAGCCGGCCCGGCAGGTCGTTCCCGAACCAGATCAGCAGGTTCGCGGTCGCCTCGGCGTCGGGCAGTGCCCGGTGCGCCTGGGCAAGCTCGATGCCGAAGAAGTTCGAAAGGGTCGGGAGCTTGTAGTTCTCGAGGTCCGGATAGCCCTCGCGGGCGATCGTCAGGGTGTCGAGATAGCGGCCCGACTCGATGTGCGTGCCGTCGGCGAGGGCCGCCTCGATGAAGGCGAGGTCGAAACCGACGGAGTGACCGACGATCTTCGAGTCGCCGACGAAGTCGAGCGCCTGTCGCGCCGCCTCGGCGGGCTTGGGAGCCTTCTTGACGTCGGCGTCCTTGATGCCGTGCCTCTGGTTGCCGACGATCGGGCGCCCCGGGTTGACGAGCGTCGACCACCGGTCGGTGATCTTGCCGCCCTTGATCTTGACCGCGGCGATCTCGACGAGATCGGCCATCTTGGGGTCGGTGCCGGTCGTCTCGACGTCGACGATGACGAACTCATCCCCATTCTCGACGCCCTTCGCGAAGTCGAGGACCGTCCCGGTCCCGGCCTCGAGGAACGGCGTGATCTTGGCCTTGCCGACCGCCTTCTGGAGCTCCTCCTGGATGTCGACGAGGGGCTGCAGGGCGCGGTGGCCGAGGAGGATCGCCTCGGCCATGACGGCCTCGGGTAGGAGCTTGGCGCCCGCCTCGACCATCATGATCGCGTCGCGCGTGCCGGAGACGATCAGGTCGAGCTCCGATTCGGCGAGCTGGCTGAATGTCGGGTTGACCACGAACTCACCGTCGATCCGGCCGATCCGGACGGCGCCGACGGGGCCGGCGAACGGGATCTCGCTGATCGACAGGGCGGCCGAAGCCGCGATCGTGCCCAGCACGTCGGGCTCGTTCTCCTGGTCGGTCGAGAGGACTGTGATGACGAGCTGGATGTCGTCCTTGTATCCCTCGGGGAAGAGCGGGCGGAGCGGGCGGTCGGTCAGGCGGGCGGCCAGGGTCGCTGCCTCAGATGCACGCGCCTCGCGCTTGATGAAGCCGCCCGGGATCTTGCCCGCGGCGTACATCCGCTCCTCGAACTCCACCGTCAGGGGAAAGAAGTCGAGGCCGGGCCGGGGATCGGACCGGTTGGCGGTGCCGAGCACCACCGTGTCGCCGTAGCGGACCGTAACGGCCCCGCCGGCGAGCCGGGCGAGCGTGCCCGTCTCGATGGTCAGCGTGCGACCGCCGAACTGTGTTTCGAGTTTCTGAGCCAAAGGGTTTCTCCTCCTGGTTCGTGGAGGAGGCGACGACCTGCGGGCAGGTCGGCCGACTGGGCCATGGGCGTCGGATGCGACATGACCCCG
>JANMBS010000283.1:0-2363 GCA_031360525.1 Thermomicrobiales bacterium | reverse complement strand
ACGATGTCCTTCGGCAGGTAGCCGACGGTGATGGCTCCGGCGGCAGGCGACCCGCCTGCCGAAGGCTTCGGCGTCGCGCCGCCGGCGCAGGCCGCGAACGCCGTGGCCGCGACGATTGCGAGGACGATCGGTCGCCCGGTTGATCTGAGCTTCAAGGCAGTTCCTCCTCTATCTACGCGAGAGTTCGCTCACCACGTGAGACCGAGCCCGCCGGCGGAGGCCGCCCTCCGCGGAGTCGATCGACGGCCGACTTGGCCTGGTGAGCAAAGGTGGGAAGGACGACCGAGAGAATCAGGAGCAACCCGAGGGCGATGCTCTGGACCTCGACCGACACGCTGGCAAGGCGGAGCGCATTCTGCATCACCGCGACCACGAGGACCGCGAGCACGACGCCAGGGATCGTGCCCGACCCGCCGAAGATGTTGACGCCGCCAAGGAGAACCACGGTCACGACCGTGAGGGTCATACCCTCGCCGGCATCGGCGCGGGCGCTCGACAATCGGGCGGTCAGGATGATGCCGGCCAATGCGGCGATGAGTCCGGTGAAGGCGAACAGGCTGACCTTGACCCGCGTGACGCGGACCCCGGAGAACCGGGCGGCCCCGGTGTTCCTGCCGATCGCGTAGATCTGGCGTCCGACCCACGTCCTGTGCAGGACGATGGCCAGCACGATGGCCAGGACCACGAAGACCACGAACGGCCACGGGATCAAGGTCCCCGGGACGTGGCCGAATCCGAATGCGGTGAACTCGGGCGGGAAGTCGCTCACGCCGCGCGGGCCCAGCACGATCAGGGCGAGGCCGCGGAAGAGGGCAAGGGTGCCGAGTGTCACGACCAGCGACGGCAATCCGCCGCGCGCGACGAGCAGGCCGTTCAGCAGGCCGCCGAGGATGCCCACGACGAGGACGATCGGGATGCCCACCGAGATGGGCACGCCGGCCGCCCACAGGAAGCCGAGGACAGCGCTGGCGAGGCCAGCCATCGACTCGACCGAGAGGTCGATCTCGCCGAGGATGATGATCATCGCCATCGGCAGCGCCATGATCGCGACTTCCATCAGTGCAGCGATCAGGTTCGAGAAGTTGCCGGCCGTGAGGAAGAACGGCGACAGCGCGTTGCCGACGATGATCAGCCCGATCAACGCCACGAGCAGCAGCGTCTCCCAGCGCGCCAGGAAGTGGGTCCACGAGCGCCGCGGCAGTGCGGCAGCGATCGAGGCACTCATCGGGCACGCCGGGCGACGGCGGCTCGCTGGATCCGCCTCAGGATGAGGGCGTCCGCACCGACCGCCGCGAGGATCACCAGACCGTAGATGGCCTGTAGCCAGAACTGCGACAGGCCGACCAGGATCAGGGCGTTGGCGATGAAGCCAAGGAAGAGGGCGCCCAGGGCAGCCCCGGCGACGGTGCCGGAGCCACCGAAGATGTTGACGCCGCCGACGACGACTGCGGCCACGACTGCCAGGACGACGCCCGTCGCGGATGTTCCGTTGATCGTCCCGAACTGGACCACCCAGAGGACGCCGGCCACGCCCGACAACAGCCCGCACATGGCGAACGCGACGAACACGACGCGGCGTGACGGGATGCCCAGGATCGCGGCAGCTTCGGGATTGCTCCCGACGGCGTACAGCTGTCGCCCGAACCGGGTGGAGCGCAGCAGCACGGATCCGATGACCACCACGATCAGGGCGATCACCACGAACACCGGGATCCCGAGGATCGCGTCACGTGACGCGTCCGTGAAGCCGGGCGGCAGTCCGGCCCGCGGCACCTGATGGCTGCCGGCGATGAGGTAATCGATGCCGCGGAAGACGCTCAGGGTTCCGAGCGTGGCCACGATGGCCGGGACCCGGAAGATGGTGACGATGACGCCGTTGATCATCCCGAGCACGAGCCCGAGCCCGATCCCGAAGACGATGGCCGCCGGCGCGTCGAGCGTGTGCCGCTCGAGGAGGACGGCGACGCAATAGGCGACCAGCCCGATCATGGCCTCGACCGACAGGTCGACGTTCCTGGTGATGATGACGACCGCCTCACCGACCGCCGCGATGGCGATGATCGAGGCAAGGACCATGACCTGCGAGATGTTGTCCGCGGTCAGGAACTGTGGCGCCGCGATCGAGACGAGGCCACCGAGGACGAACATGATCGCCAGAAGGCTCAGCTCTCGCTGGCGGGCCACCGTTGCCAGCAGCCCGCCGCGGCTTCCCACCTGGGCCGCAGCCACGCTGCCCTCAGTCATGACGTTCGGTGGGGGATGTCGGACGGTCAGGCGTGGGGGCGCCGGCCGTGGTGGCGCCGGCGATGGGGGCGCCGGCCGTGGGAGCTTCGCCCTGGAGCCCCAGCGCTTCGGCGGGCGCG
>JANMBS010000242.1:0-6228 GCA_031360525.1 Thermomicrobiales bacterium | reverse complement strand
GCAAGGCCATGCAGACCAAGCCCACCTTCAAGCCGTCCAGTGGGCCTCGTGGGAGCGGTGGTGGCGGCGGCGGTGTCAAGGGCATCAAGGGCCCGAGCACCTACACCGGTGGCAAGTTCATGTTCCCCGTCGTCGGTGGTGACAACTACATCAGCCAGTACTTCCACTACGGCCACTACGGTGTCGACATCGCCGCGGATTACGGGTCGACGGTCCGAGCGGCCGCCGATGGAACGGTCATCTTCGCCGGCTGGAAGACGAACGGTGGTGGCTACCAGGTCTGGATCGCACACGGCTCCGGGCTGTACACGACCTACAACCACATGGCGGGCGTCTCCGTCGGGCGCGGCCAGCACGTCGGACGTGGCCAGCAGGTCGGTCGCATCGGCGAGTCCGGCAACGCCACCGGTCCGCACCTCCACTTCGAGGTCTGGCGCGGCCCCATCTGGGACGGCGGCCAGCGCATGAACCCGCTCGGCTACCTGTAGCCCGTATCGTCCCTCGGCCGCCTTGCTCCGATCGGAGCGCGACCCGCAGCGTGCGAGAATGGCCCCGATGTTCCTCGACCGTGTGAAGATCTGGGTCCGCGCCGGCGATGGCGGCGACGGGGCGGCGACCTTCCGGCAGGAGGCCCACGTCCCGCGCGGGGGACCCGACGGCGGCGATGGCGGCCGCGGCGGTTCTGTCCATCTCCGGGTCGATGCCGGGCAGACGACATTGCGCGACTTCAACCATCGCCATCACTTCCGGGCGACGCCAGGCGGCCGCGGGACTCGCGCCCGCCGTCACGGCAAGGCGGGTGACGACCTGGTGCTGGACGTCCCGCCCGGGACCGCGGTCTATGACGACGAGACCGGCGCGCTGGTGGCCGATCTTGTCGCGCTGGGCCAGAGCGCGATGGTCGCCCGCGGTGGTCGGGGCGGGCTGGGCAACACCCATTTCAAGAGCTCGACCCACCAGGCTCCCAAGCACGCGCAAAAAGGAGAGCCGGGCGCCGAGGGCTGGCTGCGCCTGGAACTCCGGCTGATCGCAGACATCGGGCTGGTCGGGCTGCCGAACGCGGGCAAGTCGACGATCCTGGCCGCCGTGACCGCGGCAACCCCCAAGATCGCGGACTATCCGTTCACCACGCTCGAACCGAACCTCGGTGTCATGGACCTCGGGGAGGAGGACGAGCGGCGCCCGACGATCGCCGACGTCCCCGGCCTCATCGAGGGGGCGAGCAGTGGAGCCGGACTCGGCCACGCCTTCCTGCGGCACGTGGAGCGGACCCGGATCCTCGTCCATGTCATCGACGGCTCGTCGCGCGACCCGGAATGGGACTACGACATCATCCGTGAGGAACTCCGCGCCCACGATCCGGCGCTGCTCGACAAGCCGATGCTGGTCGTCTTCAACAAGACCGACCTGCCGGCCGCGGCGGAGGCTTGGCCGGCCTTTCGCAAGGCCCGGAAGAAGGAGGGGATCGAACCCGTGGCGGTCTCAGCGGCGATGGGCGAGGGGATGGCCGACTTCCGGACGCGCATCGCGGCGATCCTCCCTGACGCCACCGAACTCGCCGAGCCGCCCGAGCCGGCCGGCGTCGTCGTCCACCGAATCGAGGCGATGGGTGATGGCTTCAGCGTCGAGGTCGACGCTGACGGGGTCTTCCGCGTCCGGGGGGTACGCATCGAGCGCATCGCGGCCCAGACCAACTTCGACGTCGAGGAGTCGGCGGAGCGGTTCCAGCGTGAGCTGGCCAGGCTTGGCATCGACACCGAACTGCGTCGCGGCGGCGTCTCCGCCGGGGACACGGTCCGGATCGGCGCGACGGACCTCGAGTGGGAGGCGCAGCCCTGGGAACTGACCTGACCGCCACGCCACGGCCGATCGTGCCCGGCTCTCTCGGCGTCTTCGGCGGGACGTTCGATCCCATCCACGTCGCGCATCTCGCGGTCGCCGAGGAGGCCGCCGAGGCCCTCGGGCTGGAGCGGATCCTGTTCATGCCCGCCGGCCTGCCGCCACACAAGCCCGGGCTCGACATCACGCCCCCAGAGCAGCGGCTGGCGATGGTCGAGCTCGCGATCGCCGGCAACGAGCGGTTCGCCGTGGATCGCCGGGAGATCGATCGTGACGGGCCGTCGTACACCGTCGACACCCTCGAGGATCTGCGGGCGGCGCGGCTCGCCGAGGGCGCCTCACCCGACCTGACGCTGGTCCTCTCGGCCGAGGCGTTCCTGGGGCTCATGACATGGCGCGAGCCGCGGCGGGTCATGGAACTGGCACGGGTCGTGGTCGCGCCACGCGACGGCTACCCGGACGCCGGCCCCGAATTCCTCGCCGCCCACCTGCCCGAGCTGGCCGACCGCGCCACATTCCTTGACGGGCCGCGCCTGCGCCTGTCAGCGAGCGAGTTGCGAGCGCGCGCGGCGGCCGGTCGCTCCCTTCGCTACCTCGTCCCGGATGCGGTCGCGGCGTATATCGGCGACCATGCTCTCTACCAGCACACCCGGAGGGACCCGCCATCGTGACCGAACCAGCCATGCCCCGACTGTCCACCGACCCCGCGACCGCGCCGCGCGCCGACGGCCTGCCCAAGCGCGCCAAGGCCGCGCCGGCCACCGAGCGCCCGCCGCTGGAGCTCGCGCGGAGGATCGTCGAGCTGGCCGAGGACAAGAAGGCCGCGGACATCGTGTTGCTCGACCTTGCCGGTCTGACCACGATGGCCGACTACTTCATCATCTGCTCGGGCGGGTCGGAACGGCAGCTCGGGGCGATCGCGGATGGGATCATCTCCAGCCTGCGCGACGAGAAGACCAAGCCGATCGGACGCGAGGGGACCGCGGCCTCGCACTGGGTGCTGGTCGACTTCGGGTCCGTGATCGTCCACATCTTCACGCCGCCTGAGCGTGAGTACTACGGGTTGGAAAAGCACTGGTCCGAGGCGAAGACGATCCTGAGTGTCCAGTAGGAAACCAGCGCGATGGCCTCGTACACGCTCAACAAGCGCGCGGTGGCGCACGCGCGGAAGCTCATCGATGCCAAGCAGTACGTCCTCGACAGTGACTGGGGCGAGGTTGCGCCGACCGCCGACGATGAGAACGTTTTCCTGGAGTCGCATTCCTGGGAGGAGTACGGGCTGTGGCACCTGGGGCTGACCGACGGCGCGAATGACGGGACCAAGGCCCGCTACGCGTTCGTGTGCGGGGATCTCACGCGGGTCCACCGGACGGCCCTCATCGCGTGCGTCTATCGCGCGTCCGAGTGGCGTCATAAGTCGGTCGAGCTCGCGGCTCATCGGCTGCTCCAGCACCTCGACAAGACCAGCGGCTGAGGCCCCGTCGGGACGCACGCCAGACGCATCGGATCGATGATGGTGACCCCACAGGACGGAGGACCGGACGAATGCCGCTCACAGATGCACCATTTATCGCCAGCCTGCCGGCCCAGGACATCGAACGGGCCGTGCGCTGGTATCAGGACAAGCTCGGGCTAAGACCGACGATGGACCTCGGCCCGGCCGGGCAGCTCTACCGTACGGCTGGCTCGATGTGGATGGTCTACCAGACGCCATCAGCCGGGACCGGCAAGCACACGCTCGGCGGCTGGATCGTGCCCGACCTCGATGTCGCGATGCGCGACCTGCGCGCCAAGGGCGTCACCTTCGAGGACTACGCCATGGGGGACGAGGGACCAACGACCGAGGACGGGGTCGCCCGGGACGAGACCGGAGGCGCGATCGCCTGGTTCACCGACTCGGAGGGCAATGTCCTCGCGCTGACCCAGGTCCCGCCCGGCATGGCCCTGCCGGGAGACGTGGCCTGAGCGGGATCCGGGGGTTCGCAGGGGAGGTCGTCGAGCCGGATCACGCGGCCTACGACACCCATCGCGAGGTCTGGAACGCGATGGTCGATCGCCGACCGGCGCTGATCGCCCGCTGCGCCTCGGCGGCCGACGTCGTTGCCGCGGTCCGCCATGGCCGGGAGGAGGGCCTCGAGATCGGGGTGCGGTCCGGCGGGCACGGCGTGCTCGGACTGTGCGTCCCGGAGGGCGGCCTGATGATCGACCTGTCGCCGATGGGCGAGGTCCGCGTCGACCCGTCCCGACGGCGAGCATGGGTCGGCGGCGGCGCGCTCCTCCGCAGCCTCGACATGGCGTCCGAGCCGTACGGCCTGGCGACGACGGCCGGGAATGTCTCGCACACCGGCGTCGGCGGGCTGACCCTCGGTGGCGGGATGGGCTGGCTCGCCCGGCAGTTCGGCCTGGCCTGCGACAACGTCGAGACGTACACGGTCGTGACTGCCGACGGCCAGATCCTGCGAGCGAGCAGTACGGAGCACCCGGACATGTTCTGGAGTCTGCGCGGCGGCGGCGGCAACTTCGGGGTCGTGACCGAGTTCGAGTTCCGGCTCCACACCACGACCGGGCAGGCGCTGGTGGCCGACTTCTATTTCGACCTGGCCGGACCGGCCGCGAGAGCCGCGATGCGCGCCTGGCGCGACAGGCTGCACGCTGCTCCGCGCGAGGCGACGTTGACCAGCGATGTCACGACCGCGGGCGACTTCCCGTTCCTGCCCGAGGCGCTGCGCGGACGTCCGGTCGTCACCGCCGGCTTCGTGTGGGTCGGCGAGATGGCGGACGCGCGGCGCTACCTCGACGAGTTCCGGCGGATCGGCACCCCGGACGCGGAGTCCGTCCACGAGATGCGCTACATCGACCTCCAGAGCAGCGGCGACGAGCGGCACCACCACGGCCTGCGGCGCTATTCCGCCGGTCACTACCTGCCCGAGCTGAGCGACGCCGCGATCGACGCCTACCTGACCCGCGGGATCGCCTCGAGTGGCAGCGCGCCCGATCCGTCGCTGCTTCCGGGCGGTGGCTTGCAGGGCTACGGCGGGGCGATCGCCGAAGTGGGCGACGCCGAGTCCGCCTTCAGCCACCGCGAGACGCTCGTCGAGTTCTTCGCGGGATCGACCTGGGCCGACGCGAGCGAGGACGCCGCGCGGATGTCCGGCGCACGGGCCTGGGCGGCCACCCTCGAGCCGTACTCGTCGGGCACGTACGTCAACGTCATCGCCGACGCCGGCGACGAGGGCGTCGGCCGCGCCTACCACGCCGCGCAGCTCACCCGCCTCGCCGAGATCAAGCGGGCCTACGACCCGGACAACGTCTTCCATCTGAACCAGAACATCCGGCCCGCCGCGACGATCCCCGGGTAGGCGCCGCTCGTTCCGGCTCGTGATCACTAGGCCGTCAGTCAGGGGTACCGTCGGGTCATGCCGGACTACACCAGACGCCTCCTACAGTCGCTGCATGTCCGCAGTTCGAGACCGCTGCCCAGCCTGTGCCCGCCGGCTCATCACGACCCGGTTCGACACGACCTTCCGCCTGCCCGATCGGAGCGAGCGGTTGTGCTTCGGGATCCCCGGCGGCCTGTGTGAGGACTGCTCGCAGCTGTACATCGATCCCGAGTTGATCGAGCTGCTCGATCTCGGCGAGGGACGCTGCGTCTTCGCCATCGAGAGCGACCTCGTCGTCCAGGAGCAGGCCTGGTCCTCAGGCCACTGACCGTCAGGCGGTCTGCCGCCGCCGTCCTCCCGCGTGGTCGATCACCCAGAGACTGAAAGCGAGCCGTCGCTGCGCGTCCGCCCGCTCCTCGCCCGGCATCCCCTTGACCATGGCATCGAGTTCGACGAGGCCGTCGAGTGCGGCGACGAGTCCCGCGGTCGTCCAGGTCTTCGCCTGGTCACGCAACTTGCCCATGCGGTACTCGCTGTTGACCCCCATCGCCTTGCCGATGGCCGGGAGACGCTCCCCGGCCGCCAGCCGGTCCCCGGTCTCGATGAGTTCGCGTACCCGCCGGTGGAGCACAGCGAGGAGGACAGGTTCGGGCGTGTTCTCGAGAAGCCGATCGAGGAATTCGAGCGCCTGCTCGACACGTCGCTCCCCGACGGCGTCGGTGAACGCCCAGACCGATCCCGGCACCGCCTCCGCGACGAGCGCGATGACGTCGTCGTGGCCGATGGGTGCCGTGTCGCGATAGAGCGCGAGCTTGTCGAGCTCCATGGAGGCCACCCGGGTCTGATGGCGCCGTTCGGCATCGGCCTCCTGGACGTTGCCGCCGATCCGCTCGGCGAGGAGCTTGGCCGTCCCCGGCAGGAGCGTGAGTCCGCGCTGGCGTGCTTCCCCCTCGATCCAGCCGGTGAGCGCGCCTCCCTTGCGCTGTCGCGTGCTGGACGATGATCCGGC
>JANMBS010000216.1:0-1504 GCA_031360525.1 Thermomicrobiales bacterium | reverse complement strand
TGAGCGTCCAGGCGTGCAGGTAGACCCGCGCGAGCTGGGCGTTGTCGTAGAGCATCTGCTCGAAGTGCGGGACCAGCCAATGAGCGTCCGTGGAGTAGCGATGAAAGCCGCCTCCCAACTGGTCGCGCAGGCCCCCGTCGGCCATCGCCTCGAGCGAGCGGCGGGCGACCATCAGGGGCCGCGGATCCCCGGTCGCAAGGTGGTGGCGGAGCAGAAACTCGATGGTCATCGGCTGTGGGAACTTGGGCGCTCGACCCCAACCGCCGTTCGACCAATCGAACGACGCCTCGACGGCACCCGCGGCCGCAGCCAGCAGGTCTGGGGTCGGGTCATCGACGCCCGCCTCGAGACGGGATTGCTCGACCAGCCCCTGGACGAGCCGGCCGCCGGCGGCCTCGACCTCGGCGCGCTGCTCGCGCCAGGCGCGATCGACGCCCTCGAGGACCTGGCGGAAGGACGGCATCCCGTGGCGCGGTTCGTCCGGGTAGTACGTGCCGCCGTAGAAGGGGCGCCCGTCAGGCGTCAGGAAGACCGACATCGGCCAGCCCCCGCCGCCGGTCATCGCCTGGACCGCCGACATGTAGACCTGGTCGAGGTCGGGGCGCTCCTCGCGGTCGACCTTGACCGCCACGAATCGGTCGTTGAGGTAGCGGGCGGTCGGCTCGTGCTCGAACGACTCTCGCTCCATGACATGACACCAGTGACAGGCCGCGTAGCCGATCGACAGGAAGATCGGCCGGTCGAGGAGCTTTGCCTGGGCCAGCGCGTCCGGCCCCCACGGAAACCAGTCGACCGGGTTGTTCGCATGCTGGAGCAGGTACGGGCTGGTCTCTCCGGCGAGGCGGTTGGGCATGCGCCCGATGGTACGCGTCGCCCTCGTTGTGCGCCGAGGCACCAAAAGCATGCCCAGACACGGTTCAGATAAGCATGTGAGAAGGGTCGAAAAGGAATGGTGCGTGGGAGTCGCCCGCTGTCGCTCTTTTTCCCCACACGGAGAGTGCCCTTCGCGTGAGGCACACGCCGCTCACGCGGAGCCGATCCCGGCGGCGGCTCAGCGGCCGAGGGCCTCCTCGAGCCGGTCGATCAGAGGTGCCTGCGTGGGCTTGATCCGTCGGCGGGCTTCGATCAACCCGAACCAGGCGACCCGGTCGATCTCCGGGAAACGCTTGAGCTGGCCGGAACGCGGGGGCCACTCGATCTCGATCTCGTTCGAATGCGCGGCGGCTGGGTCGAGGTCGCCCTCGATCGCCCAGGCGTGGACGACCTTGCCGCCCTTCTGGATGATCGACCCGAGCTCGATGGTCGGCGCCGACGCATCGATCGCCGTCCCCGTCTCCTCCTCGAATTCGCGCCGCGCGACCGCGTCGAGGGGCTCGTGCCGGCCGTCGGGCTCGCCCTTGGGGATCGTCCAGTCGCCCAGGTCCCGCTTGGCGAAGAACGGCCCGCCCGGATGTGCGAGCAGAACCTCCAGCCGACCGCCGGGCCCGCCCGCGCGTCGATAAAG
>JANMBS010000206.1:0-1542 GCA_031360525.1 Thermomicrobiales bacterium | reverse complement strand
ACCTGGAGGCAGACCCCACGCTTCTGGGGGGCGCCCGGGATCGACACCTGGCGCTGCCGCAGGCTGTTCCAGTTCTTGCGCATCGCCGGCGCCTTGATCTTCGAGATCTTGCGCTTGCGGCCGTGGCGTACGAGCTGGCTGATCGTCGGCACGAAGACGCTACTCCTTATCAGGTCGGTCAGGTCAGTCGGCAATCAGCCGACGGGCCGGTCCTGGGGTGTCGGTCGCCGGTTCAGTGGCGAGCGACGGACCGGGGTTGTGATGTGTCGAAAGATGGGTCCCGGCCCACAGGCCGAGGGCGGACCCCTCCCGAGGCCACGAAGGCGGAGTCTATCAGCGGCCCGACGAGCGTGTCAAACGTCGGCGGGCCGCCGAAGGGTCACCCGGATGGGTCCTGGATCAGACCTCCTCGGGGGTCTTTTCGAGCTCCGCGGCGTCCTCCACGAACGGGTTGACGGCGGGCTCCGTCGCACCATTCCCGCCGCCGTCCGAGGCGAACGGATTGGCTGCGTCGTCGTCGTCGCCAGCGCCCCCGGCGATGGTCGCTGCCAGCGCGAGGCCGGCCGCGTCGTCGTCGGGTGCCCGGGTCTCCCCGTCCTCGAGGAACGGGTTGTAGTCCGAGCCGAGGTCGTCGAGCGCCTCGCCGGCGAGGGCCTCGAGGGCCGCCCGGCGCTCGCGCTCCTTGCGGGCCGCCACGTTCGCCGGCGCGCCCGTCCCTGCCGGGATGAGCTTGCCGATGATGACGTTCTCCTTGAGCCCGATCAGGTGGTCCTTGGCGCCGTTGATGGCGGCCTCGGTCAGCACCCGGGTCGTCTCCTGGAAGGAGGCCGCGGCGAGGAAGCTGGAGGTGTTGAGTGAGGCCTTGGTCACGCCCAGCAGCACGGTCTGGGCCGTGGCGGGTTCGCCGCCCTCGGCCAGGACGCGGTTGTTGTGTTCCTCGAACTCGAGCCGATCGACCAGCTCCGTCGGGAGGAGGTCGACATCGCCCGGCTGATCGATGCGGACCTTGCGGAGCATCTGCCGGACGATGATCTCGATGTGCTTGTCGTTGATGGTGACGCCCTGGCTCTTGTAGACCTTCTGGACTTCCTTGACCAGGTAGCGCTGGACGGCGTCCTTGCCCCGTGTGTCGAGGTATTCCTGCGGGTTGATCGGGCCATCGGTGATGGCGTCGCCGGCGCGGATCTCCGCCCCGTTGTCGACCAGGATCTTGGCATTGTGCGGGATGAGGTACTCGCGCTCGACGACATCCTCGGCCCGGATGACGATGCCCTCGTCGCTCTTGACGAGGAAGCCCGCCACCGGGGCGGTGATGTCGGTCGTGGCCCCGTCAGCCTCCATGCGCGCGACCACCTGGCCGAGCGTCACGGCGTCGCCGGGAGCGGCGAGCATCTCGGCGCCCTTCGGCTGTGCCAGAGACGTGTCGTAGACCTCGCGGGAGATGACCTTGACCTTGGTCGGGCCATCGCCGCGGACGATCTCGACGATGCCGTCGATATGGCTGATCTCGGCCTTGCCCTTGGGGATGCGGGCCTCGAACAG
>JANMBS010000192.1:0-1814 GCA_031360525.1 Thermomicrobiales bacterium | reverse complement strand
CCGGCGTCGGCCTCCTGGCGTTGACCGACCACGACACGCTGGCCGGGTACCGCGAAGTCGTCGCGGCCGACGCCGTCCCGTCCGGCCTGACGCTCGTCCCGGGCGTCGAGATCAACGCGATCGTCACCCGCGACCTCGGGCTGTGGGAGGGCGAGCTGCACATCCTGGGGTTCGGGATGGATCCAGCCGACGAAGCGTTCGAGGCGACCCTCGCCAGCCAGCGACTCCGGCGCCGCGAGCGCTTCGAGAAGACCGTTGCGGTCCTGCGTGACCTCGACCTCTCGATCGACGACCACCTGTTCGACCTGTCGGGTTCGGACGACGACGCCCTCGGCCGCCCGACCGTCGCTCGGGCGCTGATCGGGGCGGGCCACGCCACGAGCGTCGACGACGCATTCCGGCGCCTGCTGGGCTGGGGGATGCCGGGC
This sequence comes from Thermomicrobiales bacterium, assembly GCA_031360525.1. Lineage (GTDB taxonomy): Bacteria > Chloroflexota > Limnocylindria > Limnocylindrales > CSP1-4 > SPCO01. The sequence continues at coordinate 1,386 of JANMBS010000192.1, read as the reverse complement.
TACGTGCCGCGCACCGGGCTGGGCCCGGTCGAGGCCATCCGGGCGATCCGGGCGGCCGGCGGGCTGCCCGCCCTGGCCCATTTCAGCGAGGCGCCCGCGCGGGTCGAGGTCGTCCGCGAGCTCGCCGACGAAGGTCTCGGCGGCCTGGAGGTCTACTACCGCTCATTCGACACGGCGACGGTCTTCGCCGTCGGGGAGGTCGCGGCCGCGCTCGGGCTCACCCCCACCGGTGGAAGTGACTATCACGGTGACACCGGCACATACGCCGAGATGCACGCGACCTTGTGGGTCCCACCCGGAGTCGGCGAGGGGCTATCCGACCGGCTCGGCCTCGTCCTTGACGAACGTCGGGCGTAGATCGACCGGCGGCTGGCGCCGCTTCCGTGTGCGCAGGTTGAGCGCCTCGACGAAGACGCTGAAGCCCATGGCGGCGTAGATGTACGCCTTGTCGATGTGGAACCCGAACCCGTCGGCGATCAGCGTCACGCCGATGAGCAACAGGAACGACAACGCCAGCATCTTGACCGTCGGGTGGTCATGGACGAAGCGAGACAGCGGTCCCGACGCGACAAGCATCACGCCCACCGCGATGACGACGGCGACGACCATGATCGCCACCTCATCCACCATCCCGACGGCCGTCAGCACCGAATCGAGGGAGAACACGATGTCGAGCAGAAGGATCTGGACGAGGACTGCGCCGAACGACGCCGTCTTTGCCTCTGGTGCGGCGTGATGGGCGGTCTCGCCTTCGAGCGACTCGTGGATCTCGGTCGTGGCCTTCCAAAGCAGGAAGAGGCCGCCACCGATCAGGATCAGGTCGCGCCAGGACAAGTCCCGCCCGAACAAGCTCACGACGATCTGGGTCAGGCTGGCGATCCAGGAGATCGCGAGGAGAAGCCCGATGCGCAGGCCCATCGCGAGGCTCAGGCCGATCAGGCGCGCCCGGTCACGCTGGCTGGCGGGCAGACGCTGGACGAGGATCGAGATGAAGATGACGTTGTCGATGCCGAGCACGATCTCGAGCAGCGTCAGCGTCGCCAGGGCGACCCAGGTCTCTGGGTTCGTCAGCAGTTCCATCCATCGAGTCTAGGTGCCGCAGGCGCCCTTCGGCGTACGATGACGCTCCATTGAGTGACGTTCGACTCTCAACGCGCGCCTTGCCCGTCATCGACATGCTCGATCCGGGTCGGTCGTCGACCCGTCCCGTCCCACGCATTGCGGCCGGTCCGGCTGACGAGCGCTTGACCGAGTACCTCCCCGATCCTCGGACCTTGCCGCGCTTCCACGTCTGGACGCTCGGCTGCCAGATGAACCGCAACGACTCCGAGGAGATGGCCGGCCGTCTCTTGGCCTCGGGCTGCGAGGAATCTTCGTCCATGGACG
>JANMBS010000188.1:0-4882 GCA_031360525.1 Thermomicrobiales bacterium | reverse complement strand
CTCGCGGCCTGGGGGACCCGGACTTCCCCGGTGCGTCGCGCGTCTACGAACCGGTCACGGCGCTGCCGATGGAAACATTGCCGGACACGTTCGTCCATCCCGCCGGTTACTGCCAGAACGTCCTCGCCACTGGGCGCTGCGCCGTGACCGGTACGGACCTCGTCAACGGTCGCGAGGCGATCCTCCTGGAGTGCGACCATCCGCGGACGACCGAATTGGCCGGTGACCGACCGGACTTCCACATCTCGATCGCGGTCGATCGCGAGACCGGCGTCATCCTCCAGCTCGTGGAGATGATCGGCGGCATCGAGACCCGGCGCGCGGAGGTGGTCGACCTCGGGCCGGATGCCTCGCTCCCGCCGGCGGCGTTCCAGTTCGCCTTCCCCAGCGGGACGCCGATGCTCTACTGAGGTTGGCCTCAGATGGCGGCAGTCGGGCCGGACGGACCATCAGCCAGAAACGAACCGAGCCCGTTGGCGCGAACGCCACCGGGCTCGGTCTCTGTCCAGGTCGTGCCGGCCCTGGGCCAGCGCCGCAAGCTCAGATGACCTCGAGGTCTCGTTCGATCGCGAGAAGCTCCTCGGACGTCCCCTGCACCCTCGGACCCGTGAACCAGTTCTTCGCCGACACGGCCCACCAGATCGCCGCGCCACCGAGGACCACCAGGAAGACGACCGGCGTGTAGTTGAACGAGGAGATGTTGATCGGGAGTGCCTGCGGGAGCATGAACAGGATGAAGATGAATGCCACCCAGATCGTCGCGACGATGCCGATCGGTCTGCTCCAGCGCCCGAGGCTCCAAGGTCCATCCTGGAACTTGTCGCCCGCGCGGAGCCGCAGGAAGACCGGCGCGATATACGCGACGTAGAGCCCGATCACGGCGATCGATGTGATCGCGAAGTAGGCGGTCGGGCTGTAGAGGTAGGGCAAGCCCAGGATGAACGCGCCAACAGCCGCCAGCCAGATCGAGTTCGTGGGTGTGCGTGTCCGCTTGTTGATGCGGTGCCAGAACGAACTGCCCGGCACGGCCCCGTCTCGCGAGAAGGCATAGATCATCCGCGAGTTGGCCGTCACGGACGACATCCCGCAGAAGAATTGGGCGCCGATGACGATCATCAGCACGACGATCCCGAGTGTTTGTCCGACCGCATCGATCCAGATCTGCACGGGCGGGACACCTGTCGGCGTCTGCAGCGCGTGTGTATATCCGTCGACCGGCGAGCCGTCCGTCCCGGTGAAGACCTTCTCCGGCGTGATCCCGACGTTCATGGCGACCAGCAGGATGAAGCCGAAGATGACGGAGATGATCACGGACCAGACGATCCCCTTGGGCGCCGATGTCTCCGCGTCATGCGTCTCCTCGGACATGTGCGCCGAGGCGTCATATCCGGTCAACGTGTACTGCGCGTTGAGCAGTCCGATCAGGGCGACGTAGAGCGGGATGCCGAGGATCAGGAAGCCCGGGAACGACTGGTTGGCGTCGCTGCTGGTGTTGTTGACGGCCGTGGTGAACACCGTGCCCAGGTCTGTCCGCGTGTGCTGGTTGATCACGACGGTCACGATGACGATCACGCTGACGCCGACGATGTGCCACCAGACCGACACGTCATTGAGCAGCTTGACGAGGCCGATGCCGAAAGTATTCAGCAGGGCGTGGAGGACGAGCATGACGCCGAAGACCCCGACCGTGACGGGCGGGGTGGCCGGGACCCCGAACGCCAGGTTCAGGAAGGCGGTCGTGAACAGCGCAAGGCCGAAATCGATGCCGGCGGTCACGGCGACCTGGCCGACCAGGTTGAACCAGCCCACGAACCAGCTCCACTTGGCCGGGTCACGTCCGGAAGCGGGTGCCAGCTTCGCGGCCCAGTAATAGAGGCCACCGGCCGTGGGGTAGCTCGACGCGACCTCGGCCATGCCCAGGGCGACGAGGGTCACGAAGAACCCGACCACCAACCAGCCGATGGTCATGACCGCGGGTCCGCCGACGTTCATCGCGAACCCGAACAGGGTCAGGCACCCCGACAGGATCGAGATGATCGTGAACGACACCGCGAAGTTGGAGAATGTCCGCATCCCCCGACGGAGCTCCTGGGCATAGCCCAGTTGGTGAAGCCGCTCGACGTCTCGAGTGTCGGTCGATTCCGATTCCATCCTCGGGACCTCCTGCACGACGCTACGATGGACTCGCGTGGACGCGCGGACGCAGGGACCGACGGAGCATACTCCGGCGCCACACGCGAATCTCGGTCGTCGAAGGGTCGGACCCACACCAGCATCGCGGTCTGGCGGGGGAGAGGGAGGGTAGCCGCACCATGAGTGACCACGACACGGGCCACGCGGCCAAGCACCCTCGCCTCCTCGAACTCGAGGGGATGGTCCGCGACGGCACGATCGACACGCTCGTGGTCGCCATCACGGACATGCAGGGCCGGCTGATGGGCAAGCGCGTCCAGGGCCAGGCGTTCCTCGATGGCGTCATCTCGCACGGGGCCCACTTCTGCACGTACCTGCTCGGCACGGACATGGAGATGAACACGCCCGAGGGGTTCACGCTCATGAACTGGGAGACGGGCTACGGCGACTGGATCGCCGAACCGATCTGGGACCAACTCCGGATCCTCCCCTGGCTGCCCGGCACGGCGATGGTCCTTGCCGATGTCGTCGACGAGGAGACCGGGCTGGAGATCCCGGTCGCGCCGCGGACGATCCTCAAGCGCCAGGTCGCTCGGGCCCTCGACGCCGGCTACGTGCTCAAGGCCGGCTCGGAGTTCGAGTTCTATGTCCTCAAGGATTCATGGGACGACCTGGCCGAGCGCGGCTGGCCGGTCCCCCGCCCGTTCGGCCACTACAACGAGGACTATCACCTCCTCCAGGCGACCAAGGCCGAGCCGCTGCATCGACTCCTGCGCAACCAGATGACCGCCGCCGACGTGCCCATCGAGTTCAGCAAGGGCGAGGCGGCCAACGGCCAGCACGAGGTCAACATCCGCTACGACCACGTCCTCGAATCGGCGGACCGCAGCGTCGTCTTCAAGCACGGCGCCAAGGAGATCGCCTACCTCAATGGCTGGGGCATCACCTTCATGGCCAAGCCGGACCATCGCTGGACCGGCTCATCGGGCCACCTCCACATGAGCCTGTGGGACAAGGCCGGCGAGGTGCCGCTGATGCACGCCGCCGAGGGGGAGCCCGAAGGCCCCTACGGGCTGTCCGAGGTGGGCCAGCAGTTCATGGCCGGGATGATGCAGCTATCGCGCGAACTCGCGGTCTTCATCGCCCCATTCATCAACTCGTACAAGCGCTACGCATCGCTGTCATGGGCGCCGGTCAACGTCGTGTGGGGCCGCGACAACCGGACGACCGGCTTCCGGCTGGTCGGGCGCGGGCCAGCGCTCCATGTCGAGGATCGCTTTCCCGGCGGCGACATGAACGCCTACCTGACCTACGCGGCGATGATCGGAGCCGGCCTCTATGGCATCGAGCACAAACTGACCCTGCCGCCCGAGTTCAAGGGCAACGGCTACCTGGCCAAGGGCGTGCCGCGCATGCCCCGCGCCCTGTACGAGGCGATCGGGGAACTGGAGAGGTCCGAGGCCGCGGTCGAGATCTTCGGCCAGGACGTCGTCGACCACTACCTCAACGCCGCGCGGGTCGAGCAGGAGACCTACGACTCGGTCGTCCACCCGTGGGAGCGCGAGCGCTACCTCGAACGCGGCTGACCCAGGCGGCGCGGTTCGCCGCCCCAAACTCGTCAGCGCGCCCCGGCCACCTCGCGGATCCGCGCCGCCAGGTCGTGATGGCCGGCGGCCTCGGCGGTCGCGGCCGGCGTCTCGCCGGCGGCACTGACGGCGCTCGGATCCGCGCCGGCGGACAGGAACAGCTCGGCGAGTTCGACATCACCCGTCTGTGCAGCCGCGTGCAATGGCGTATACCCGCCGTGCTGCGTGGCGTTCACGTCGGCACCGGCCCCCAGCAAGACCCGGCAGACCTCCAGGTGCCGGCCGGCCGCCGCGGCGTGCAGCGGCTGGTTGGCGAATGCGTTGGTCGTATAGACATCGACCGAGGCTCCGGCGCTGATCAGCTCACGCGCCGCTTCGACCTTGCCGAAGAAGCCCGCGAAGTGGAGTGCTGTGAAACCGTCCGGCGAGAACGCTGTCGCCGATGCGGGATCGGCCATGAGCCGGTCGCGCAGGCGATCGATGTAGCCCAGCGCAGTGGACTCGAAGACGTCGAGGTCCGGGTCGGCGACCAGAAGCGCGTCGGTCGTCCCGCGGTCGAAGCGATAGCGCGACAGCATGATGGCTGACACGCCCCCCAGGTCGCGCGTCGAGGCGAGGGACGGGTCCTCTGCGACCAGTTCGGCGACGCGCGCGGCGTCGTCGGTATTGACGGCATCGATGAGTTCCTCGGATGGGGTCGCCATCGATCCACTCCTCGGCTGCGCTCCACCTGTTGCGCCGGCTTGCGCAGGAGGATCGTGCCACAGGGGTCTCCGCCCCGCGTCTGTCCGCGCTGTCGGTCCTGGTCTTCGGCGGCCCACGGAAACGATCAAAGGCCGGGCCCGGTGCCAGCGATGCTGGTCCGGTGCCCGGCCTACGTCGGCCTCACGACCCGGTCGCGTCCCCCCAGGGAGCACGACCGGTCCGAGGTCAGCTCGCCGGCGGGAGGAGGACGCCGTCGATGATGTAGACGGTGGCGTTGGCGGTCTGGACGTTGCCGCAGACGACCATTGCCTTGCCGTTGACGGTGAAGCTCTCGCCGCTGCCTTCGACGGTCAGGTCCGAGCCGGCCAGGGTCGTGTGGGTCCCGGCCAGCGTCTCCGGGGTCAGGCGACCCTGCACGACGTGGTAGGTGAGGACCTTGGAAAGCAGACCGCTGGGAT
>JANMBS010000164.1:0-3844 GCA_031360525.1 Thermomicrobiales bacterium | reverse complement strand
CGCCTTGCCACTCGACGTCCCGCTGACGGTCGAGATCAAGGTCGGCGACGATTGGGAATCGATGACCCCGCTCACTCGCGCGGATGCGATCGCGGCCGAGGCGGACGAGGCACCCGACGAGGCGCCGCTGGCGCCGACGCTGGGGTAGTTCGGTCGTGCCCGAGCTCCCCGAGGTCGAGACGGTCGCGCGCGACCTGCGACTGCGCATCCTGGGCGCCATGATCGTGGGGGCCCGCACGACCTGGGCGCGCACGCTGCGGACACACACGCCCGAGGCATTCGCCGAGGCCGTCGCCGGCCGACGGGTCGAGGCGGTCTGGCGGCGCGCCAAGCAGATCGTCATCGACCTGTCGGGTGACGCGGCCCTGACGATCCACCTCAAGATGACCGGCCAGCTCTTCGTGGTCCCGGCCGCGACGCCCGAGGATCCGTACCTCCGGCTCGTCCTCGAGCTGGCCGACGGCCGCGAGATCCGATTCCGCGACATCCGCAAGTTCGGGAGGATCGGCCTCTACGGGCGCGACCCGGTGACCGGCGAACTGGTGACCGAGGTCGGTGGCGGGGCGGTCTTCGCGGCGCTCGGTCCGGAACCGCTCGACCCGGCGTTCTCGGTGCGCGACTTCCGGCGGCGGCTGCGTCGGCGGTCGGGGCGGCTCAAGCCACTCCTTCTCGACCAGTCGTTCATCGCGGGCGTCGGCAACATCTACGCCGATGAGGCGTTGTGGGCCGCCCGCCTCCATCCGCTGCGGACGGCCGGGACATTGCGACCGGCCGACGAGCGTCATCTCTACGATGAGGTCCGGCGGATCCTGGCCGAGGCCGTCGTGCGACGCGGGAGCTCGATCGACGACTACACGGCGCCCGATGGCGACGGCTCGATGCAGGAACACCTGCAGGTCTATCAGCGGACAAGCGAACCGTGTCCGCGCTGCGGCCGGCCGGTCAAGCGGATCGTCGTCGGGGCGCGCTCGACGCACTTCTGTTCGTGGTGCCAGAGGCTCCGGGCCTCCGATCGAAAGGGGGGAGCGGCGGCGATCCTGCGGACGATGACCGGCGGGCCGCGTCGAGCCGGCGGCCGCTGGACCGAACTTGCGGGCGAGGGGACCGTCGGGTTGACGCCGGACGAGGCGGCACGGGCCTCGACCCGGGCACGGACCGAGCGAACGAAACGGGCCGCCGCGACGCGACGGGCCGCTGCCCGGGCGTCCGCCCAGCCGGACAGCACCGGGGCGTCCACCCCGCCGTCCGCCCCAGCGAACCCGGTCCGATGAGCATCCTCCGGCTGTCGGGGGTCACGCGCGAGGTCGGCACCTTCGTGATCCTCGACCAGATCGACGCGTCCATCGCACTCGGCGACCGGATCGGGCTCGTCGGTCCCAATGGGGCAGGCAAGACCACCCTTCTGCGCCTGGCGGCCGGACGTGACGAACCGGACCGTGGCGAGGTCCACCGTAAGCGCGGGCTGTCCCTCGGGCTCCTTGCCCAGGAGGCCCATTTCGACGAGGCGTTCATGGCCTCGCCGGACCTGCGCACCGCCGTCCGGACCGGGGCGGCCCACCTCGACCGGATGGCCGAGCGGTTGGCCGCGATGGAGCGCGAGGAGCGAGTGACCGACCGCGCCTACGCGGAACTGCTCCACCAGTACGAGACCCTCGGCGGATACACGCTCGACCAGCGCGTCGAGAGCGCGTTGAGCGGGCTCGGGTTCACGCGCGACGAATATGCGAAGCCGCCGTCGGCGCTTTCCGGTGGGGAGCAGACGCGTGCCTCGCTGGCACGACTGGTCATCGCCGACCCGGACCTGCTCCTCCTCGACGAGCCGACCAACCACCTGGATCTCGACGCGCTCGAATGGCTCGAGGAGCACCTCCGCCGGCGGGCCGGGTCGCTGCTGGTCGCCTCGCACGACCGGGCGTTCCTCGATGCCACGGTCAACCGGGTGTGGGAGTTGCGTGACCGGTCGCTCACCGCGTTCCGCGGCGACTACAGCGCCTATCACCGGCAACGGGTGGAACGGGACGCCCGGACGGTCAAGGACGTTGACACGCAAGCCGAGCAGATCGCCCGCGAAAAGGAACTGATCCAGCGCTACCGAAGCCATCGCAAGTTCAGCAAGCAACACGAACACGAGGCCCGGCTCGAGCGACTGGAGGCGGAGCGACGCGAGGCGCCCAGGACGGGACGACGGCTCGCCATCCCAACAGCCGGGCTGGTCGGCGGCACCGGGCCGTCACGGAGCGGCGAGATCGTCGTACGCGCCGAGGACCTGGCCGTGGGTTATCTGCCCGGGCGCGGCGCGATGGCGGCCGATGGATCGCCTGCGATCGAGGCCCGGATCGTGGCCCGCGCCCCGTTCCTTGCCGCCCAGCGCGCGGAGCGGATCGGGATCGTCGGGCCCAACGGCGCCGGCAAGACCACCCTGCTGCGGACGATCGCCGGGGACCTGCCGCCGCTCGACGGTTCGATCACGTTCGGGAATGCCGTGCAGATCGGCTACCTGGCCCAACTGCGGAGCGCCGCGATCGCCGGTGCGACGGTGCTCGATGCGCTCACGGAAGCGGTGCCGGTCACGGCCGGCGAGGCGCGGGCATACCTTGCCCGCTTCCTGTTCCGTGGCGACGACGCATTCAAGGAAGTCCGGATGTTGTCGGGGGGCGAGCGGTCGCGGCTCGAACTGGCCATGCTCGGCATCCAGCCATCCAATCTGTTGCTGCTCGACGAGCCGACGAACCACCTCGACATCCCGGCGCGTGAAGCGATCGAAGCGTTCATGGCGGAGTCGCCGGCGACGCTGCTGGTGGTGTCGCACGATCGGCGGTTGTTGGAGACGGTGTGCGAGAAGTTGTGGGTGGTGGGAGATGGGTCGGCCGTGGCCTTTGACGGCGGCTACCGGGAGTGGCGGGCCGCGGTGTCCAACGGATGGACGGTGCAAACGGCATTAGAGCAGGAAGCGGCTCGGCTTCGTGGCGGCCGTCGGCCGGTCGGTCACGCGCCGTCCGCTCCCTCCGGCGCTGCGCCTAACGGTCGCGACGGGCGCGCGCCCGCCCGCCCGACGGCCTCGGGTGCGGCCACGCCACCCCCACCACCCCCAAGCAAGAAAAATGGTGGGAAGAAGGAAAAGCTCTCCAAGGAGGCGTACCGGCGGCAGAAGGTTGCGGCTGAGGGAGAGTTGACGCGACTTGGATTGCGGAAGAACCACTTGGAGCTGGCGATGGGGGACCCGGCCGTGCAGGCGAACTTCGTCGAGCTCCGGCGGGTGACGAGTGAGCTGGCGGATATCGACGTCGCGCTGGCGGCGGCAGAGGATGCGTGGCTCGATCTCGAGGAGCGCGCACCGTGACCAGGGTGCGCCGATGCACCAACGGTACGGGGCGCTGTTCGGCGTTCGGGGGATGTCGAGGCCCGTCTCGGTAGCCCTACGGTCAGGGTGACCTGCGGGGCAGACCGATCCCGCCGGGTCTCTTCGCATGGGGCGCCACAACAGCCACGTGAACACAACTCGACTCGATGGGGTGAGCCGTCCGGTGAGGTCCCAGTTCCGCCTGTTCGTCGCCCGGACCTCCGGCGCGAGGCGGGTCTGGCTGTTCACGCTCGTGCTCACGGCTTTGACCGTGTGTATTGCCTTGGTCATCGTCCCGTCCGAGCCCCCGATCGCCTTGCCCTTCGAGGTCCCGGTCTGGCTGATCGTCGGCGGCTTCTACCTGGCCGAGGCCAAGGTCATCCACCTGCACATCGGGCGTAGCGCCCACTCGTTCTCGATGAGCGAGCTCCCGATGGTCGCCGGGCTCTTCCTCGTCTCGCCGCCGACATTCATCATCGCTCGCGTCATCGGGTCAGGCCTTGC
>JANMBS010000098.1:0-2398 GCA_031360525.1 Thermomicrobiales bacterium | reverse complement strand
GCGCCACGCAACGTGTAGCTCGTCCTCGACTCATCGACGTCGATGACCGAGGCTGAGGGATCGCTGACCGAGATCGTCGGCGGCTTGGCGAAGCGCAGGACCTGGATCCCGAGGTAGGCCCCGAAGGCGAGCACGACGACCGTCAGCAGGGCAACGACGACGACGCTCGGCGAGAAGGTCAACCCCTGCCGGGGAGCCGCGATCGGTCGCGGCACGGTGATGAGCGGTGTGACGTCCCGCCCGTCGCCCCGTTCGCGCCGCCACTGATCCAGGACCTCGTCGGGATCGACCGGCCGGATGCCACTCGCGGCGTCCCCGCGGACCCCGTGCCGGGCCTCCCGGAGCGGCTGTATGCGGCCCGCGAGCGCAAGGGCGTCGACCTCTACCGGGCTGAGCGCGACACGAAGATCCGGGCGCGCTATCTGGGCGCCCTCGAGCGCGGCGACTACAAGGAACTGCCGGGCGCCGTCTACACCAAGGGCTTCCTGCGCAACTACGCGCTCTACCTCGGGCTCGACCCGGAGGACGTTCTCGCCCAGTGGCGCCGCGAGCGTGGCGATGGCAAGGAACCGCCCCCGGCGATCGTGGTGCCGCGGGCGATCGCGGCGCCGCGCAAGGGCATGACCTTCTCGCCCGGCATCGTCGTCGCGGCGCTCCTGACAGTGGTCATCGTGGCCTTCGGCGCGTATCTCGGGATCCAGGTCCTGCGCTTCACCAAGCCACCGACCATCGCTGTCACACAGCCGGCGACCGCCGTGGTCGCCGTCGGCGAGTCGGTCACGGCATACACCCTCGGGGGGACCACCGTGCCGGGCGCCACCGTCTCGATCGCGACGCCCGGTCGCGAGCCCTACCAGGTCACCGCCAGGTCGAACGGCGAGTGGACGGCCGCGGTCGACCTCCGCCGCGGGCGCAACCAGTTCGACGTCACCTCGCTCGACCCCGAGACCGGCAAGCGCTCCGAGGGCACCGTGAGCGTCTTCATCACGGTCCCCTTCCTCGAGATCGAGGCACCGACCCTCATCGTCGATCAACCAGCGGACGGAGCCTCGTTCGAGAACGGTGCGATCCCGGTCGCGGGAAAGGCGACGAACGCAGCCACGGTGGTGGTCAGTGCCACGTACGTCGGTCCCTCCGGGCCGCCCGGTGGCGGCAAGGCGACACCTGCCCCACCGCCCGTCCCCCCGTCGGTGACGGCGCCGGTCGGGGACGACGGCTCGTACAACACGCCATACGAGCTGACCGCAGGAAAATGGATGATCACGGTCACAGCGTCCGGTGCCGACGGCAAGACGGCGGCCCTGACCCGGGCCGTCACGGTCGGCTACAAGGGCGTCAACCTGGTGGTCACCGCCAAGGGCGGGCGGGCCTGGATCAAGGTCTGGGTCGATGGCACGCTCGATCCCGGTGTCAGCGTGGCGGGTCAGGTCATCTCGAACGGCACGTCGCTCAGGTTCACCGGCACGGACTCGATCGAGGTCCGGACGGGATCGTCCGGCGTGACCGCGTTCACGCTAAACGGAACGTCGCTCGGGACGCTCGGTCGATCCGGCGTCCCCGAGACGTGGCTGTTCGCCCCACCCAAGGCGCCCGAAAAGACCCAACGGCGATAGCCATGGCCGAGGACCCGCTCACCGAGCTGTCCGACCTCGCCGTTCGGCTCGGGGCGCGCTGCGGCGCACGGGCCGTGCGCATCGCGACGGTCGAGTCCTGCACCGGCGGACTGGTGAGCCACCTCATCACCGAGGTCCCGGGCTCGAGCTCCTACTTCATCGGCGGTTTCGTCACCTATTCCGACGCCCTCAAGCACGCGACCGTCGGCGTCCCGGTCGAAGTCCTGGCGGCGCACGGCGCGGTCTCCGCCCAAGTCGCGATGGCCATGGCGACCGGCGGCCGGCACCGGACCGGCGCCGACCTTGCGGTCTCGGTGACCGGCATCGCCGGCCCGGACGGCGGGACGCCGTCAAAGCCTGTCGGACTGACCTACGTGGCGGTCGCCGACGGAGACGGGGTCGCCGTGCGCCGATACGTCTGGGATGGCGACCGCACCGAGAACAAGAGGCGCAGTGCGGCGGCAGCCCTCGAGTTGCTGCTCGAACGTGTCGAGGCAGGCGGGACCGTGCAGGACCCGGCACCACCCCCGGATCGCACACAGGCCCCGGATCCCGCCGAACCTGCCCCGGCGGCCGAGCGCGCATGAGCTCCGCATCAGACCGAGTCGGGGCTGGACTCCAGCCGGTCCGCCGGGCGCGGGCCATCCGGTCCGCTGAGCGGATCCACGTTGTCGGGGCGGCTGGTGCCGGAGCGAGCGCCGCGGCGCTCCTCGCCGCCCACGCCGGAGCGGTCGTCTCGGGCTGCGATCCGGGCGGGCCCTCGCCCTACACGCCGGCCCTCGCGG